>DASQUP010000252.1:0-11790 GCA_035641235.1 Actinomycetota bacterium | reverse complement strand
CAGACCCAGTTTTGGACTGGACGGTTGTCATTCCCCCCAGGTCGGCCAAAAAGGGCGGGTAGTAAGTACTCTTGGCTGGTCGGCGGAGCCCGGTGGGAACTTGCAGCGCCGCACAGGTGTTGGACGAGGTGGAGGTGAGACAGTGATATTCGGAACGAAAAAGACCACCATGCCGGACCCGGCCGACGCGCTCCCCGGGCGGAGCGAGCCGGTGTTCCCCGTGCCCGACACCCACGCGGTTCTCGGCACTCCGATCAAGCCGCCGTTCCCGGCGGGACTCGAGACCGCAGTCTTCGCACTCGGCTGCTTCTGGGGGGCGGAGCGCCTGTTCTGGCAGCTCGATGGAGTGTCCACCACGGCCGTCGGATACAGCGGCGGCTTTACCCCGAACCCGACGTACGAGGAGGTCTGTACGGGCGGCACCGGGCACGCCGAGGTCGTCCTCGTCGTCTTCGATCCGGAGCGAATCTCGTATGCCGAGCTTTTAAAGGTGTTCTTCGAGGAGCACGATCCGACTCAGGGCATGCGACAGGGGAACGACGTCGGGACTCAGTACCGGTCGGCTATCTACTACACGAACGACGAGCAGAAGACTGCCGCCGAGGCGGCCCGGAACTCGTACGAAGAGGCGTTGATCGCCGCCGGGCACAAGCCGATCACCACGGAGATCGCCGCCGCCGGGGACTTCTTCTATGCGGAGGACTACCACCAGCAGTACCTGCACAAGGTCCCGAATGGCTACTGTGGGCTCAAGGGGACCGGGGTGTCCTGCGCGATCCCGGCGATATCGGAGGAGACCAAGACCGTGGACGACATGCCGACGTCGGAGGAGGAGTGGCGCGCCCGGCTTACGCCGGAGCAGTACCACGTCCTCCGGGAGGCCGGAACGGAGCGAGCCTTTACCGGTGAATACGTCGATGTCGAGGACGACGGGATGTACAGGTGCGCCGCGTGTGGGAACGAGCTCTTCGACAGCCGGACCAAGTACCACTCGGGATCGGGCTGGCCGAGCTTCACGAAGGCGGTCTCGCCCGGCGCCGTGGAGCTCTTGGAAGATCGATCTTTAGGGATGGTTCGCACAGAGGTGCGGTGTGCGCGTTGCCATTCCCACCTTGGTCACGTCTTTCCCGACGGGCCGGTGGAGGCAGGCGGCGAGCGTTTCTGCATGAACAGTGCGGCGCTCGATCTGGAGCGCCGGTAATCATGCTCTCTTGAGGCGAGGATCGCTACGTCCGACCGGGCCGAGCGAGGACGGCGGCGTCCCCGCAGGGCGACTTAAAGACGGTTTGGAGCCCGAGGAGGGCGCCGCCACCCGCAGCGAGGTAAAACGGCAGCTAACGTTTGGAGGTCTCTAGATTCGGAAGAAGAGGTCGGCGAACCTGTTCGCTTCACGGATATCGCCGTACGGCGTCCCCGAGCGATACCTTCCGAACGCCGTCAGCACGAGGCTTGCGGGATCGAAGTCGATCAGCACGGGCAGATCGTCCACCGAGCCGGGCTCGTACGACATGCCCTCGCCCGTGACGGTCACTCGAGTCGTCCCGGCATTGCGCCCTGAGACCCGAATTCCGACCTGGAGAGTGTCACCCCCCAGACGAGAGACGTCGGTCGTCGCCTGCCACAAGACGAACATGAAGGGAACCAGCAGATCGGCGGCGTCGGGACTCATGAAGTGGTTCATCCGGAGCCCCTCCCGGATATCCCAGCTATGGACTCCATAATCCATGAGCTGGGCGATGGGGTAAAAGAACGCCGGCAACGGGCCCATGTAGGCGTGGGTCACCGTGAAGCCGCCCCAGTCGTCCTCGTTGACTCCTTCAAACATCTTCATGGCCGTGCTGAACGCATCGTGGAGTCGGGTCATCAATTCCTGCTGCGACCCTCCGCGGAACTCCAAGGCGAATTTGTCGGCGTTGATCGCCATTTCGTTGAGAGGCGCGACGCCCTCCAACTGCTGGCCTGCCCGCGCACCTTCGAACCGGTTGATGTATCCCTCGGTGGTGTCGATGAGGTGCGCGACGAGGTCGCGCACCTGCCAGTGGCCGGATGCGGTCGGCATCTCCCAGTTGTCGGGGTTCTCCGTGAGGGCGAAGAATGCCTCCGCCTCCTCGCGCACGACCCTGAGGAGGTTGTCCTTGGAGGCGTAGTTCGTGGCGTCCCATTCCTCACGCGAGATGCCTTGCTCGATCGTCGCCATGGTTTCCCCCTTGCTCGTTCCTCCCGGTCGCGCCTCCCGGCGGAGCCGCGGGAATATTCTTCCACATGATATAGTTGCTTACAACTCGTTAGCATCCCTTCGGTGGTGGGGCCGCCGGTAATCGGCCCCACTCATGGGCCCAGCCCATCCCGGGGGTGAAGATCACGAACGTTAGGGAGGCCGCACCGCATGGAGCTCGAAGGGATACACCACATCACCTGCATAACCGGCGACGCGCCCCAGAACGTGCGCTTCTACGCCGGGACACTTGGGTTGCGCATGGTGAAGAAGTCCGTAAACCAAGACGATCCGACCGTCTACCACCTGTTCTATGCGAGCGACGAGGGCGCGGCGGGCTCCGACATCACCTTCTTCGAGTATCCCGGGGTGGCGCGGGGCCGTCACGGCGCCGGCATGATCTACCGGGTCCGGTGGCGCGTGGCCTCGGAGGCGAGCCTCGACTTCTGGGAGCGGCGGCTCGAATCCCAGGGTGTGTCCACCAAACGCGACGATGGCACGCTTTTCTTCGAGGATCCCGAAGGCCTCGAACTTGAATTCGCAGTCGTCGACACCACCGACGAGCCCCTGCGCGCAAGTCATCCCGAGATCCCCGACGAGCATGCGCTGCTCGGATTTGACGGCGTCCGCACCTACACCGACGACCCGAGCCGAAGCGCTGCGTTTCTCAGCGACACCATGGGGTTTGCCAAAACTTCCGACGAGGAGTGGATCTCTCGGGGAGCCAGCAGAGGATCGTTCTACGCCTACGATCCGGCCCCCGCTCAGCGCGGCGTGGCCGGGGCGGGTACCGTCCACCACGTGGCCTGGTCATCGACGATGGAGGACCACGGGGAGTGGCGGGAGCGTGTCGTTGCCGGCGGTGCCGATGTAACGCCCATCATCGATCGTTTCTGGTTCCGCTCCATCTACTTCCGGGAGCCGTCCGGCGTGCTGTTCGAGATCGCAACTTTGGGGCCTGGGTTCACGGTCGATGAGCCGCTCGAGACTCTCGGGCAAAAGCTCGTTCTTCCTCCGGACTACGAACACCTACGCGCCACGTTGGAACCCGTGCTGACGCCGCTTCCGGATCCGCGGGCCGAAGCTCTGGCGCGTTAGTTATGGAGCTGAGCGCGCGGGATTCGTTCTGTCCGCACTTTCAGAAGGCAATCGAGCTCGTGGGGAAGCGCTGGAGCGGCACCATTCTGCGCGCACTGATGGACGGACCGCGAAGGTTCTCGGAGATCGCCTCGCACATCCCCCAGATCTCCGATCGGTCTCTGTCTCTGAGACTCAAAGAGCTAGAGGCCCAAGAGGTGATCGTTCGTCGGGTCGAGCCCACTCAGCCTGTGAGCGTCTCATATGAGCTCACGGCAAAGGGTAGGGATCTGGAGTCGGTGATCACCGAACTCGAACGATGGGCGCACGAGTGGGTCGCGCCGCCGGAGGAAAGGACTGAACGGCCGGAGGGGGCCATCGGCGCCGAGTTGGGGATCCCGTAGCGCGTCGGTTCATCGGTTCGGCATGAGGGGGACGGGGTTGCGAACCATCTCAGCCGTATTCGAGGACGCAGTCGAACGTGGCTCCTCGAAAGATTGGCTCACATACGAGGACGAGACCTACACCTTCGCCGAGGCCTATCGGGCCATAAGGCAAGTCGCCGGCGCGCTCGCCGAGCTCGGTGTGGAGCGGGGATCGATGGTACTTGCGACGCCGCGCAACACCCCCGCCTATGTATTCACGTGGTTCGCCGCGACGTATCTCGGTGCCGTTCTTACGACCGTCAACCCGAAGAGCACAAAAGAGGAGCTCACCGGATTGGTCGGTCAGGTGGACCCCCGCGTCGTGGTCTCGGATTCAGCGCTTCGCGATACGGCAGAGGCCGCTGTATCGTCCGCCGCCCCTGAGGCGACCCTCGTCATGGTGGAGGAGTTGATGCAGTCGCGCCTCGACCCTCCGCCGGCTGCGGCGCGCCCGGACGATGTTGCGGTGATGATCCCGACATCCGGCACGACCGGTCGCTCGAAGCTCGTGATGCAAACGCAGCGCGCGTACGTCATGGCGGGAGAAGGTTTTCCCTACTGGCTCGAACTTACCGAGTCCGATCGTCTGATGACGTCCCTGCCCCTCTTCCATATCAACGCACCCTCGTACTCGATCATGGGATCGGTTGCTGCGGGTGCCGGGCTCATCCTGCTGCCGCGGTTCTCCGGCAGTCAGTTCATCGATTGGTCCCGCAAGTACGGCGCGACGGAGTTCAACGCGATTGGAGCGATGATCGAGATCCTTATGCGCCAGCCGGAGCTACCGAACGATGCCGACAATCCGCTCAGGTTGTGTTACACGGGCCCCTCGCCTCCCAAGGAGCGGCAGCTCGAGATCGAGCGCCGGTTCGGCTTCCAGATCGTGTGCGGCTACGCGCTGTCCGAATCTCCGTATGGGCTGATCTGGTCTCGCAGGACCCGCCCGTTCGGCACACTCGGCGCGCCGCGGCAACACCCCACAATGGGAGAGATCAATGAGGCACGCGTACTCTTGCCGGACGGGCGAGGCGCTCGTCCCGGAGAGGTCGGGGAACTGCAATTGAAGAATCCGGCGGTGATGGCCGGTTACCACGACATGCCGGGGGAGACCGCCCGAGTGATTTCCGATGGATGGCTGAAGACCGGGGACTTGGTTGAGGTCAACGACGACGGCACGTACACATTTGTCGGACGACAAAAGGAGATCATTCGTCGCAGAGGGGAGAATCTTTCTCCTCTGGAGGTGGAGGCCGCACTGGAGGCCCATCCTCTCGTGTCTGAGGCGGCGGTGGTCGGAGTCCCTTCCGAGCTTACGGAGGAAGAAGTGAAGGCTTTCGTTCTGCCGACTGAGGGCGCAACGATCGACGTCTCTGAGCTCCGGGATTTCGTCGCCGATCGCGTGGCCCGTTTCAAGGTCCCGCGTTTTTTCGAGGTCGTCGATGAGCTTCCGCATACACCGACGGGCCGGATTGCCAAACACGAGCTGTCGCGCGACCGCACCTCGGCCGAGTACGACTTCGACCCTCAACCGGCCGGCAAGGGGGAGTCGTCGTGAGCGATCCCCTGGACGGCGACTGGCTGCGGACGTCCGTCGGCCACTCCACCCCGGATTCGATAGTTGTTCGCGGACGGAACCTGGCCGACGATCTCATGGGACACATGTCTTTCGCCGACGTTGCCTTCCTGCTGGCGTCCGGCCGCGAGCCGTCGGAGGGTGAGTCGAAACTCTTCAGCGCCGTTCTCGTTGCTCTTGCCGATCACGGACTCACACCAACGGCGCTCGCCGCGCGGTTCACGTACACCGGCGCGCCGGAAGCGTTACAGGGTGCCCTCGCCGCCGGACTCCTCGGTGCGGGGACCGTCTTTCTGGGCCCCGTCGAGGACACCGCGCGCTTCCTGCAAGAGATCCTCGCAGAATCACCGGCCGACACCGACGACCCAACCGTGGACCTGGAGGACTTGGCCGCCGAGGCGGTCGAAGCCGCGGTCGTCGCAGGACGCAAGATCCCTGGGCTGGGCCACCCAATCCACAAGGAGACCGATCCCCGGACGCCGCGCATCTATCAGCTCGCAGACGAGACCGGACTCGCGGGGCCGCACCTGAGGCTGCTCGAACATGTTGCCGCCGCCCACCGCAGGGCCACGGGCAAGGCGCTGCCGATAAACGGGGCGGGGGCCGCAGGGGCCGCCCTGGCCGATCTCGGTTTCCCGCCCTTCTTGACACGAGGATTTGCGCTCCTCGCCCGCGCTGCAGGGCTAATCGGTCACCTCGCCGAGGAAGCCGAACGGCCGCTCGGGATGCGGTTGTGGAAAGAGGTGGACCGCCGGGCGGCGGGCTCTGCGGACAAAGGTTCGGATTCCTCCGGCTCCTAGGTCCCGAAGTGAGCCTGACTTTTCGCGTGTTGTCGGAGCACCTGCTGAGCGGTTCCCTGGAGCCGGGGGAGGAGCTGCACCTCGAGCCCGACCAGATCCTGGTGGAGGATGCGACGGGCAGCATGACCTATCTGCAGTTCGAAGCGCTTGGGGTGGAACGGGCGGCGGTTCCGCTTGCGGTGATGTACATCGATCACAACGTCCTCCAGGTCGACGACCTCAACATGGACGAGCACCGGTTCCTACAGAGTTTTTCCGCGCGCTACGGCATAAGGTGCTCGAGGCCCGGAAACGGGATCTCGCACAGCATCCACCTCGAACGGTTCGTTCGTCCCGGCGGGGTGCTCCTCGGTGCGGATTCGCATACCACGATGGCCGGGGCGGCCGGGATGTTCGCCGTCGGTGCCGGCGGCCTTGACGTCGCCGCCGCGCTTGCCGGTCGAGGATTCTGGCTGCGATGCCCCTCCGTCGTGGGCATCGAGCTGCGAGGGCGGCTTCCGGAATGGGTGGAAGCGAAGGATGTCGTTCTCGAGCTGTTGCGGCGATACGGAGTGCGCGGCGGTTACGGGAAGGCCTTCGAGTTCACCGGCGAGGGTGTCGAAACTCTGTCCGTCATGGAGCGCGGAACGATCTGCAACATGGCGCTGGAGACCGGAGCGACCGCAGCCATCTTTCCGAGCGACGCCCGAACGCGTGAGTGGTTCTCAGCTCAAGGCCGCGCAGCTGACTTCGTGGAGCTCGCAGCGGACGCAGACTCGGCATATGACGAAGTCGAGGAGATCGACTTGGCGAGACTCGAGCCACTGGTCGCTTGTCCACACTCGCCCGCGAACGTCGTGCCCGTTTCGGAGGTCGAGGGGACACCCGTGGGTCAGGTGTGCGTCGGTTCGTCCGTTAATTCGTCCTACGAGGATCTCGCGCGTGTGGCGTCCATCCTCCGTGGTGGCGTAGTCCATCCCGGAGTGGAGATGAGCGTGACGCCGGGCTCGCGCCAGATCCTCGACGCCATCGCGCGCTCGGGTCTATACCGGGAGCTCGTGGGAGCAGGAGCGCGCATCCTCGAAGCGGTCTGCGGTCCCTGCATCGGAGTCGGGGCCGCGCCGTCGGCTGGCGTCCCCTCCGTAAGGACCTTCAACCGCAACTTCCCGGGGCGCAGCGGAACCGCAGGGGATCAGGTCTTCCTGTCTTCCCCCTCGGTTGCCGCCGCCACGGCGCTGAGGGGGGAGATCACCGACCCCCGCAGACTTGGGTCCCCGCCGGACTTCCCGGCGGCCGTCTACGATCCCTCCGTCGTAGACCGGCACATCCTCGACCCTCCTACTCCCGGGGGCGAATCCGAGCGAATTGAGATCGTGCGGGGTCGCAACATCGTGTCGCCGCCCGAACCGCCCCAGTTGCCGGAAGACATCGTGGGGGAGGTACTGATCGTTCTCGACGACGACGTCTCGACCGGGGACATGGCCCCCGACGGGGCCCTCGGCATGGCGTTGTGGTCGAACATCGAGGCGTGCGCCCGGTACATGTTCCGCCGGCAGGACCCAGGGTTCCACGATCGTGCGCTCGCATCTCCGGGAGGGATGATCGTGGCCGGACACAACTACGGACAGGGATCGTCGCGCGAACAGGCTGCTCTGGCAGCCGTTCGGCTGGGTGTGCGCGCCGTGGTCGCGGAAAGTTTTGCCCGCATCCACCGCTCCAACTTGATCGCCCAGGGAATTCTGCCCTTAGTCTTCTCCGATCACGAAGATCTTGTGTCGGCTCGGTCGGGGGAGCGCTGGACGATCGAGGGCGTGCGGCGGGGCATCGCCGCCGGCTCGACCGCATTGATCTGTAGCTCTGAATCGGGCCGCACGTTCGAGTTGCGAAGTGCGTTGTCGGTTCGGGAGAGGAAGACGTTGCTGGCGGGAGGGACAATCCGTTTGATACGTGAGGGCACCGAAGTCTGATGGCGAGCGGCCTCACACTTCTCGTGGATGTGTCCAGTCTCATCTATCGCGCCCTGTTCTCCACCCCCGATTCAGTCCAAGCTCCAGACGGAACGCCGGTGAACGCTGCGCACGGATTCTTAGGCATGCTCGCAAGATTGATCTCTGATCACGATCCCGACTTCATCTGCTGTGCCACCGATGCAGATTGGAGGCCGGACTGGAGGGTGGAACTCCTTCCCCAGTACAAATCTGTGCGGGCGGAGCCGGGGAGTGCACAGGAACAAGCGGAACTCCGGCTCGCCCCGCAGACGCCGATCGTCTTCGGATTCCTCGAAGCCTGTGGCATCCCGGTCGTGGGACACGACGGTTACGAGGCCGAAGACGTCATCGGGACCCTTGCCCAGCGGGCGCCCGGTCGCGTGGCGATCGTGTCCGGGGACAGAGACCTCTTCCAAGTGGTCCGCGATCCCAACATCTACGTCTTGTTCCCGAAGAAGGGCGTCAGTGTCGTTGACGTTGTAACGGAGAGTTACATCGAGGAGCGTTACGGCATCCCGGGGCGCGCGTACAAGGATTACGCGGTCCTGCGAGGTGACCCCTCCGATGGATTGCCGGGCGTACGCGGCATCGGCGACAAACTCGCCTCGGCACTGCTCGCCCGCTACGGTAGCCTCGACGCGGTACTCGCCGCGGACAACTCGTCCGGGAATCCCGCGCTCGCCAAGGTGCACGGGAGCCGGGACTACGTCGTCCGGGCGGCGCAGGTGACCACCATCCCGACCGACCTCCCCATTCCGCAGGTCGATCTAACGCGGCCGAGTCCACCGGAGAACGAGGACACACTCCTCGCGACGGCCAAGGGGGTCGGTTTGGAGGGAGCGGTGCGCCGCCTGCTGGACGCGCTCCGCTGACCGGCGCGCCACAGCCCGAATCTCACATACAGCTTGACTTGACAGGAGAGCGAAAGCTCAGCGACTATTGAGTCAATGTCCGTTGAGGCTTCTCCAAAAGTTCGGGCCCGGATGTATGCGGCCCTCGCCGACGCCCACCGGGTGGCCATAGTCGATGCCCTACGAGACTCGGATCGTGCTCCTTCGGAGCTGTGCGATCTCCTCGATGTGTCGTCGAACCTCATGGCGCACCACCTGGGCGTTCTCGAGGCGGCGGGGCTCGTCGAACGTCTCGATTCCCACGGTGATGGACGCCGGCGATACCTCAGGCTCAAACCCAATGCACTGCAGAAGCTCGGTCGGTCCGCGAGCTATCGGGCGGCGGAAATTCTCTTCGTATGCACCGCCAACTCGGCGCGCTCTCAGCTGGCGGCCGCACTCTGGAACGATCGCCATCCGGTTCCGGCAACGTCGGCTGGTACCGAGCCGGCCGATCGCGTCCATCCCGGGGCGGTCCGGGCGGCGCGCCGGCTGGGGCTCGATATCGAGGGCGCTGTTCCCCGCCCCATGGGAAGACTCGATCTTGACGGGCCTGTGATCGTGGTAACGGTTTGCGATCGAGCGCACGAACAGTTGGCCGGCAGTGCCGGCCAACCATCCTTCCACTGGTCTGTAGCGGATCCGGCCGCGATCGGCCGTTCGGCCGCCTTCAACCGCGCCGCACATGAGATCGCCGTCCGAATCGACGGCTTCGCACCGCATGTCACACCCGTTCCGTGAGGTCCAACCAAAGGGAGGGAGACCGCATCATGGCTACCACGGGCAGTGTCTTGGAGTCCGCCCCGCTCGAGATTCGTCATCTCATAAGGCGCGCTGCGTCACACATTCGAGAGGATTTCGCCGGGATCTTCGGCGCAGAGACAATCGAGCGTTTCATCGCGGATTCCTATACGTCCCTGTCACATTCGAAAGTGCAGTCGTTCGTACCGCTCTTCGTCGAGCGGTTCGCACGGGAGCGACTCCGCGCGCTGGCCAAGGTCGAGGGGCTGATGGCGAGCGATACGCCCTCCGTCGTTTTTCTTTGCGTCCACAACGCGGGCCGATCCCAGATGGCAGCGGGATGGCTTCAGCATCTTGCGAGTGACGAAGTCCACGTGTTCTCTGGAGGATCGGATCCCCAAAGCGAGGTGAATCCTGCCGCCGTCGAGGCAATGGCCGAGATCGGCATCGACATCTCGCACGAGTTTCCCAAACCGTGGACCGACGAGATCGTTCGGGCGGCCGACGTGATCGTCACGATGGGTTGTGGTGACGCGTGTCCGATATTCCCCGGGAAGCGTTACGAGGACTGGGAGGTGGACGATCCCGCAGGGAAGTCCGTCGAGAATGTGCGGAAGATCCGCGACGACATCGGGGGGCGCGTCCGGCACCTTCTGGCCGAGATCAAATCCGGAGCCGCCTCGTAGCGCGCGACTGATCGGCGGGCGTCCCCGCCCACTACAAGGTCGGCTTCATCGTCATCGCCCAGACCACGATCACAAGGATCGCTAGTTCGATGCGACCGAATACGAAGATCCTGCGAATGTTCTCGGTCACCTCTGCGTCGCCGGCTCCCCGTTCGGCGAGCATCTTTCCGGTTCGTCCCGAGAGTGGGCCGACGAGGAAGGCGCCGTTGATGAACGAGTACAGAAAGCCTCCGATACCGACGATGATCCACAGTTCCTCGAAGCTCCAGGCGTCGATGGTCATGAAGATCCCGGCTAGGAGGAGCACCAGCGACGACGGCATGAATACTCGCGTGCCGATCCACTCGATTTGTCGAGCGAACCCGGCGATCTCCACCGAGTTGCCGGCCGCGACCAAACGAGTCCCCAGGAAGTTGAGTGCAAGTCCTCCGCCTACCCACACGACTGCAGTCAGAACGTGGAGGAACAACAAGAACTCGTACATACGGTCTCCTTGTTGAGGTTGCGATTCCGGCGGCTTAGTCTAGGCGACCCTATCGAACCTCCGGCGGCGCGCCGTGAAACTCAGGATCCGCTACGACCCGCTGAGATGAGCCCGGTCTCATAGGCGAGCACGACGAGCTGGGCGCGATCGCGTGCGTGGAGCTTCGTCATCGCTCGGCTCACGTGTGTGCGGACTGTTGCGGCGCTCACTACCAGTTCCTCCGCGATCTCGTCGTTGCTCAATCCCCGAGCGACCTTCTCCATGACCTCCCGCTCACGATCGGTGAGCGGAGAGAGGAGATCGATCGACCGTTCGGCGGGTTCCTCGATGGCGACGAACTTCTCGATCAGGGATCGTGTGACCTTCGGCGATAGGAGGGCATCACCTCCCGCGACCGTGCGAACTGCCTGAACGAGTTCCGCCGGCTCGGTGTCCTTCAGAAGAAAACCGCTCGCCCCGGCTCGAAGCGCTCGAAAAACGTATTCGTCGACTTCGTAGGTCGTAATCACCAGGACGCGGACCCGACTGTCGCCGGATTCGCGGACGATCCGTTCGGTAGCTTCGATCCCATCCACGTGGGGCATCCGTACGTCCATGAGCACCACGTCGGGTTCGAGGCGGTGCGCAAGCTCAACTGCTTCGGCTCCATCGGCGGCCTCGCCGACCACCTCGATGTCTTCCTCGGAATCGAGGAGAAGCGTGAAGCCCTTCCGCACTAACGCCTGGTCGTCGGCGACAACGATCCGAATCATGTGGTCGATCGATTGGTCGGTAGTACAGCGCGCACGGTATTCGGTCTCGGACTCGCCGTCGCAGTTCTTGTCGATGCAACAATCGTTCGGCTTCTGCTGGTGCCGGCGACCATGGAGGTGTTGGGGGACAGGAACTGGTGGATCCCGAAGTGGTTGGATCAACTGCTGCCGCGCATGGCG
>DASQUP010000251.1:0-22867 GCA_035641235.1 Actinomycetota bacterium | reverse complement strand
GCAAATCCGCGACTGTCCTTGAAAAGACAATGTCGAAGGTGAATGAGTCGGCGGCTCGCTGCGGTGCGGCAAGTCGCACGGACTTGGGAGAACTGGACGACGAACCTACTCGTGGCGACGCACCCGCTCCCGTAGACTCATTGGGTGGCAGGTTTGCTCGGCTTGAGCCGCGATGACAGTCCGGTGCGAGAGGCAGCATGGATCGCGCGCTGCATCGGAAGGGCCGACACCGTCCCGCTCGGAGAGGCCGACCTAGAAGCCCTAGCGTCGTTCATGGACACGCGCGAGATCTCGGCAGGAGGGCCTCTGTTTCACGCCGGCGAGGCGTCGACTGGAGTATGGATCATCCGGAGGGGCCTGGTGGAGCTAAGCGTGGGCTCCGGACGGGGTCGCACGGTGGTTCAGTTGCTGCGTGCAGCAGATGTCGATGGCGACGTTCAGCTCCTGCTCGGTATGCCCTTTCCGTACACCGCCCGAGCGGCTCAACCGACGCGTGCACTGTTCCTCTCCGAGGATTCGTTTGAGGAACTCCTAGCAACGCACCCCGCTGTGGCTCGCCGGTGGCTTTCGAGCGCCGCGGCTCGAATCGCGACGGGTCAGCGCAGGGTCATGGATCTATTGGGAAAGAGCCTGCCGAGCCAAGTTGCTCGCCTACTCCTGGCCGAGAGCCTCGATGGGCACATCCCTCTCCCCCAGCGCACGCTCGCGGCCATGCTCGGTGTGCACCGGCCCTCCCTCAACAAAGTCCTCAAGGACTTTGAGAAGAAGGGCCTCCTGGAGCTGGCGTATGCCGACATAAGGGTCCTCGACGACGAAGGCCTCTCGCGGCTGGCGCGCTAGCGCTGCGGTTTGTCACCTCCACGACATTCATGGATCGGCCCGGCTCCCCGGGTGTTCAAGGATGTGTCGGCGCCCTGAGGCGCCCATCCGGAACCTGTGGGAGGAAAGATGCGTGGTGCAAGCAGGGAGAATGTAGTCATCATCGGGTCGGGTCCCTCGGGCCTCACCGCAGCCGTCTATGCGGCGCGGGCCGACCTTCGGCCGCTGGTTATCGAAGGGGTCGACGCGGGCGGCCAACTCATGCTCACGACCGAGGTGGAGAACTATCCCGGGTTCGTTGACGGAATCATGGGCCCGGAACTCATGGAGCGAATTCGACAGCAGGCGGCGCGTTTCGGCGCGCAGTTTCTAACCGACAACGTCACCGCTGTTGATTTTTCCCAGAAGCCCTTCCGCATAGAGGCCGGTGATAGGGAAATAGCGGCAGAGTCGGTCATCGTCTCAACCGGCGCATCCGCGAGGATGCTCGAGGTGACAGGCGAGCGAGAATTCTTGGGCCGCGGAGTCTCGACCTGCGCGACCTGCGATGGTTTCTTCTTCAAGGACAAGAAGATCATCGTTGTCGGCGGCGGAGACTCGGCGCTGGAAGAAGCCACTTTCCTAACGAAGTTTGCCTCGAGCGTCACGGTTGTCCACCGGCGCGCCGAGTTGCGGGCCTCGAAAATCATGCAGGAACGGGCGCGCGCCAATCCGAAGATTGACTTCATCTGGAACTCCACAGTCGATGAGGTGTACGGCGAGAATGTGGTCGACGGAGTCCGGCTGACGAATCGGGCGACCGGTGCCTCCAGGCGGATGGATGTGGACGGCGTGTTCGTGGCGATCGGTCACACGCCCAACACATCTCTCTTCAGCGGACAGCTTGAGCTGGACTCGGGATACATCGTCACGGCCCCAGGATCGAGCGCGACCTCGGTCCGGGGAGTCTTCGCCGCGGGTGACGTCACGGATTCCCGCTATCGCCAGGCGATAACTGCGGCCGGGATGGGAGCAATGGCAGCGATCGATACAGAGCACTATCTCGCCGAGGTGGCAGTCCCACTCGCTGCCGCCGCCTAGCGTCGCCAAATGGCAATTCACCACGAAATATCGTGGTTGGCTGCCATCTCAGCTGCGTCGCTCGAGTCACAAGGTCCAGCGCGCCTCTAGGATCGACTGAACAGCCGGGATAGAAGGCTCTTGTGTCCTTCCTTGTTACCGCCGACCCCCCTCTCTGTTAGCCGCAACTCCTTTTCCATCAGATGGACCGGCTTGGCACCAAGACACCAATTGCTGACCTCACCACGCTCGAAGCGAAGGATCGCAGGTATCGAGGAGATGTTGTAAGCGCGTGCTATCTCGGGCTGGGCATCCACATCGACTTTTCCGAAGCGGACTCTGCCGTCCCATTTCATCGACAACGCTTCCATTGCGGGCGCGATTCGTCTGCACGGACCGCACCAGTCGGCATAGAAGTCAACGACGACCGGTTGATCGCTCTCGAGGACATCTCGTCTGAAGTTTGTCGTGGTGAGGGTCACGACCGGCATAAGAACCCTTGTCTCTCGTTGGTTTCCTCCCGCTCAATCTAGCCGGTGAAGGTGTTGGGTGCGAGCACCGGTACGGGACAGTTCACCACAAAGATCTCCCCCTTCGTGTCCGGAGTGCCGGGGAACTCGTCCAGTTGTCCGTCGTCGCGCGCTTGGTGTATCTCCTCCTCGGTCGCCAGCACACTGGCCGTCGATTCGTCCTTCCATGCATAGGTCATATGGTCCCAGTAGGGACTCCACTCCGGATTGCCGGCAGTCGAGTCGAACACCGACGGCTGGAACCCCATGGGCCCTGGGCCTTCGATTCCGCCCATAAACACATTGGTTCGGCCGGTTGCTCCGGCGCCCGTCGAACCGGCGAGAGCCGGTGAGTGAGCGATGTTCATGCCGGCAGCCATCGGCTCCATCGACGTATCACAAACGATGTAGCGAGCTTCCGGGAAGCACTCGTGAAGCTTGAACATCACCTCCATAGCATCCGTGTTGGGAGGCTCCAGTAGCTGCCCCGGGCCCAGGTACTGGGTGCGCTCGTCGTCCACCGGCATTTCTCCGTTTGACCACTTGATCACCGACGCGTTGATGATGACGTCGGTGCGCTCGACGGTGAGATGGCCCAGACCCTCGTGCTCTTTGATGTCGGCCTCGGAGGCGAGCGAAGTTGGCTGCCCGCTCCACTCCACGCGGTGGAGCCGCCACGCGGGCGTGTAGTCGGGACGGCCCGGCTCGCTCGTCAGGACCGTCGGCTGATCCTCGGAACCGCCCATCACCTCATAGGCGCGCCCGGTTAGTTTTCCGCTCGACAGTTTCCCGAGCAACGGGGCGGGAACAAGCCCTTCCTGCGCGGCATAGTCGTCATCGGACGTGTCGGTCCGGATGTAATAGACGTCGTTGCCGTCGAACGCACCTCGGTGAAGCCGAAGTGTCACAAACCCGAAGGCACCCTGCCACTCACTCGATTCGAGAGCAAAGTCGAGGACGTCACCCACTATCGGCGAGCCCTCTACCTGGGACTCACTTGAATCTCCGTTACGTCCCGCGGACGTCTCAGCGCTATCGCTTCCCCCGTCGGACGAGCACGCTGCAAGGAGCGAAGGAAGGGACATACCCACAACTCCAATTCCGACGCCGCGCCGCGTCACATGTGCGAGGAACCCGCGCCGATCCAAACGTGGTCCCGGCCGGTGGGCACGCGGACCCAAGCCTCCCGTCGAAGGCATAACACGCCACCTCCTCAAGAACGGATAACAAAGCCGCCATTAAGTTGGGACGCGTCGGCGGTGGAAGTGATTGCGCCGTTTTTTCGAAGAGGGGCCTTTCGGAAGGCAATTGGGGCCTTTCGGAAGGCAATTAACGACCCCCCTCGGTCGTCAAAGGCCATCTCGTCGACCCAGTGGTCGAAATGGTGAATCAGTCCTCGATCCTCACGCCGTGCCAGAACGCGACGCGGTTTTTGATCTTCCGGGCGAGGGGGCTTGGATGTGGGTAGTACCAGGCGGCGTTCCTATTCGACTCTCCGTCGGCCTTCACGTGGTAGTAACTCGCAATCCCCTTCCATGGACATAGCGAATGGGCCTTGCTCTCCGTGAAGTACTCCTCGTTGATCGACTCGACGGGAAAATAGTGGTTGCCCTCGACTACGACGGTATCGTCGCTTTCGGCCAGCACAGCACCGTTCCATATTGCTCGTGGCACGTTGATCTCCCACTCTCGGTTCAACGGTGTTCACGAGTCCCAACCCGATATACGCGATCTCCTCTCCCAGACTGTCATCGAACAAACAGACTCCGGATTAGGTGACCCCCTCCTTGCGACTCCGGCCAAGGTGCCATAGCGAAGCGGCGGCACCGGCGACGATAACGATCGCGGCGATAACGATCAGCAACCCGGTCCCGGATGCCGCCGTTCGCTGGATTGTGGAGACGATGCGCTCGACGGTCCCGACGATGGGGTCATCTGAGAGGGTCGCGGCGGAGCCGAAGAGCACCCTCGCCCAGTAGTAGGAAATGTAGATGCCGGTGAGCAACAGCAAGCCACCCGAGGCTCCCTGCATTCGAGGGAGCAGCCGGCGCAGTCTTTTCTGGAGACCGTGTCGCGCGAGGGCGGCGCCCAGCGCCAAGGCCATCACAACGACAAACATGCCGCCCGCGTAGGCGGTGAGGACCGCGAGGGCCTGAATGCCTCCACGGGTCGCCAGCGAGGCACCGACCGTCGCAAGGAACACGGGCAAGGTGCACCCGAGGGAGGCGACCCCGTATCCGGCGCCGAAAAGGACCATGGTTCTGAGGCTCCTGTCGTCGTCTAACCGCACAGGACTGTGCAAGGACAACGAAAGGTGGCGCCCCGCAAGCAATCCGATGCCTGCGAGCACGAGGACTGCACCGACGGCAAGTCCGGCCCAAGGAATTGCCCGGGTGAATCTGACTGCGCCGTAGACGACCGGCAGACCAACGACCGCGAAGACCGAGATCATCCCAACGCTGACGGCCGCTCCCACAACGAGGCCCTGCGCGATACGTGATCCCGCCGAGGGCAAATTACGTTCATCTGCCGAGACGTACAGTGACAGGAACGCGGGCATCAGCGCGAATCCACAGGGGTTTGTGACCGATAACCCTCCGGCCACGAGTGCTATTACCAACGGGGGCATGAATCGATGTCCAGTGTGCTGCTCTCCTTGGTTGATAGGACCCGTGCAGCAGGGCATTGATTGCGACGGGTCCTTGCGCGGCGCGCCGGGCGCGCCGCGCGGTTTGCACCATTGAGCCGGTGGATGCGGCTTGAAGTGGCGAACCCTCGGCGCAGAGTTCCAACGCCGGCGGGCGGGACGAACCTAACGCTCACCATCGCCGGACGTCGCTACCGCCGTCTTCGGATGAAAGTAAACCCATGCGAACCAGAATGCTGTTTCCTGTTGCACCGTTTTGAGTTGGCGACCACGCAGAGGTCCGGACACGGCGCGCCCGAAGAAGTCGAATTCCGATCCGCTATTGACGTCGACGAAGCGGCCGTCCTCGACGACGAAGTCGAGCGGCCTTTCTCCGAGATGCGCCTCATAGACGATCGTGGACCAACCGCGTGGCGCTTCGGCCAGAATCCGATCGCGCTCCGGGAGCGAGGCTCCGTGCACCATGAAGGCAGCGAGGTCTTTTTGTCCCAGCGACGCTTGGGAAATGCGCGGTCCCCTCCTGCCCTTGGGACTCGGAAAGGCGACGGACCGCTTGCCGAACGAGACGCCGACGACCCGCCATTTTGGAGGGAGTCGAGGATCGGTCCGCGTCCTAACGTCAGAATCCGGGGGAGGACGAAAGAAGAAGCTTTCCTCATTGGGGTCGCGGTCGTACGAGGCGTAAGGATCCACGCCGTAGTCGATTCCGGTACCCTTCGGCTCCGCCATGACGCTGCCGTCCGGGTGGGCTTGCTTCCAATCCCCGAATGACGTCATCGTCACGGGAAGCTGCCGCAGGGTTCGGCCGCGCAGCCGGCCCGCGTACGCCTTGCCGGTGATTTGCTGCCACAGCGACAGCGTCTCTCGATCGAACATCACAAGGTTTGCGGATACGAGCTGGCCCGATACGCCGAAGGTAAGTACACGGCCACCTGATCGCCTCGAGTGAGCTACTGCGCTGTTGCAGAGTGGACAGAACGAGATCACGACGGGTCTACTCGCCACCGTGTCGTTGACGACCTCGTGATAGAGCAGGACTCGTACGGGGTACGCGCGATCCACGCCGCCGATGCTTGCGGCTACTACCGGCTCTGACGGAGGAAGAAAGCCGGCCCGCTCGGCGGGAAGGAACTGAGGGTCATCGATGGCACTGATTGCGTCGAACGGCAAGCACAATGGACCGATACCGCCGGTAACCGTCTGATAGTTGCGAGCCGGCGTGCATGCCTGTCCGCTCAGCCTCCTGAGACGAGCAAAAGGCGTCTCCGGTTCCGAATCCACGTTCGAGAGAGACTTGTTGTGAGTGCTCGCAGCGACAGTAGTTTCAGAGTCCTCGGAAACGTTGCCGAGCCACGTGGTAACCCCATAAAGCACGCCGTAGGTGACGAGCGCACTCACAAGCAGAACCGAGACAAACCGCTTGAAGGCCGGTTCTCGTAGACGGCACGCGGCCCGGCGCCGGGCCCGCACTACAAACGCCACGCCGACTGCGGCGCCGGCAAGGCGAAAAGCCCACGCCCAGTCACCGTAGAGGTCGGTTGCCAGATCGATCGCACTCTCCGCCGACATCACCCCCACCAGCGCCGCTGCAGCGGGCCCGGCGCAGCAGGTGATTCCCGCTAGTCCGGCGACGGCTCCGGTCAGGACGCCTCTTTTGGGCGCGAGAGGATCGGCCTCGAGAGTGCGTCGCCTCACCGAAGACCGAGCTCCGCCGCGGCGAGGCGCACCTCGCGGGCGTCCTCCCCTACCACCAGCGAGGGCACGGGTTCATCGGAGCAGAACAGTTTTGTCCCACCGATGCTGATGCTCCACGTCGTTCCGAGGGCATCGTGCTCGGCACCGTCGGCCACGGGGAAGCTCTCCTCCGTCTGGTAGACGGCAACCGTGTGTCCGGCCAGATCTTCGTAGGTATGCACGATGATGTCCACGCCGTCGGCGCGCCCGGCCCGCGTGCCGGTCAAGCGGAGGTCGCCGAGTACCTCTGGTAGCTGTGGAGCCACCGGCCTACCTATATCGATACCCCCCGTAAAGTCTTCGAGGACCGCCGATATGACCGGGGGCTGGTCTCGAAACAGATTCGGGAGCCACATCCCCGCTGCTATCGCTATGGCGACCGGAATAGCGACGAGTAGCGCTATACCCCTCAGCCGCCCGGGGGAAGGTGATCCGGTGCCGATCGCCGCACGCACCCGCTCCCTCAGGAATTGGGGCGCCAGCTCCCTCCCGGACTCCGCCAGGGCGCGCCCGCGTCGGCCGGTCTCCACCTCACGCCAGCACTCCTCGCAATCCAGCACGTGCTGTTCGAATCGCCTTCGCCGCCACTGCGACATGGTCCCGCCGAGGAAGGCGGCGGCATCCCTTTCGGGGTCATGATTCAAAGGGAAGCACCTCCTTTTCTCCCCGGAGCATGCGGGCGAGTCTTTTGCGCCCACGATGAACGCGTGCCAGCACCGTTCCTCGTGGCGAGCCCGTTATCCGACCAGTCTCAGATGCAGTGAACCCCGCCAGGTCCATCAGTGCAATTGCGATGCGCTGCTCCTCAGGCAGCCGCCAGAGGGCATCGTGCACAGCCCCGGCCTCCAGAGCGCCGAGGGCGAGGGCCTCAACATCCTGTGTGGCCGATTCCTCCGGGACAGACTCATATGGGATTTCGCGTCGCCGGGAACTGCTGCGAAGCCAGCTCCGTCCGGCGTTGAGACAGATCGTGGCGATCCACGGCTCCACCTTGCGCGGCTTTCGGTCCCGTTTCCATGCATCAAACGCCTTCATGTACGTCTCCTGAACGAGATCCTCTACCTCGCCGGGAGCGACAAGCCGGCGCGCCAGGTTGTACACAAGGTCGAGCGCCGGCAGTGTGGCCGCTAGGAAGTCTTCGTGGGATCGTTTGTGGCTCCTCATCCCAACCACAACTTGGTGAGGAGCCCTGCCGAGGCAAGGTCGTCCAGGTCGACGAGCGGCTGAGGATCTTGACTCATGCGGCTGAGTCCCTCAGCCGCTCCGATCGACCTGCCCAGCTTATGGACAGCGGCCCGAGGGGATCGGGGTGGCGGCTGGGCACTGCTCGTGCGTACTGTTCATGCACGACCATCGTCTCCAAAAGATCGATTGATGAGGTCGCGCAGGAGTGCTTCATTGAGTTGACCGGTCACCACATCGACGACTCGGCCGTCGGCGTCAATGAAGACGGTGGTGGGCATTCCCACGCCACCAAACGCGTCGAAAACACGGCCGTCTGGATCCTCGGCAAGCCGATAGGTGACACCAGTCTGATGAGCGAGGTCCTCCGCAGCGCTTCGGTCATCACGCTGATCGATGCCGATGAACGCAACCTGTTCCTTCACGTCCTGGTGGACCTTCTCGAAGTCGGGCATTTCGGCCACACAGTTCGGACACCACGACGCCCAGAAGTTCAGAACCACGGGCGTGCCGTGGTAATCGGACAGTGCAAACTGGTCTCCGTCGAAATCGACCAGTTGCACATCCGGGCTCGTTCTGCCCGGAGCGGCTCGCCCTTCTACCGAGACATCACTTGCTCTCCCGGGACCCCGCACCGCCAGGAACCCAACCACCAAGAGGATTAGCACAGCGGCGGCTCCCGCCCTCGCGGCGGACGTCCGGCGCCGAGCCTGCCGGGCTCCGGACGTGTGTCGAGATCTACGCTCGTGCGGTTTGCCTCTGGACAAGGGTCACTCCTGCCGGGGGGAATGTGTATCGGGGTGGCACTCGATTGGAAGGGACTCCCACCTGGGCTGCTTGATTGCACGCCCGCTGGACGGCGGTTTCCTACGAGGACGCATCTTCGGGCGGCCGGTGCCGCGAATGAACCCTTGAACGCAACGCCCGCTTCTCTGCGATGCGCTTCGCGGCCTCAAAATGTTCGTAGACCAGGCGCTCGAAGAGGCGTTTCACGCGCAACCGTGCGATCAACCAGCCGATCGGCCCCTTCCCGAGCGAGAACCGACCCACATAGGTGAGATGCGTTTGGTTGTCACCAACGGGAGTGAAGAGGATGCTCTCGTTGACCTCGGGAATGGGACCCTCGAGCCACCGATAGTGGATCGCCCTCGGCCGGTCGAGGTTCAGGAGCTCCACCGTCCGGACCTTGCGGCCTGCCGCCTCGGTTTCGAACTCGACGACCCACTCGGATTCGGTGCGCTTCTCGATCCGGCGGCCGGCAGCGGCCACGACCTCAAAGCAGAGTTCACGAGGGGCATCGATCCTGATCGTTTGCGTCTTGAGGCGCATCAGTCTCCTCCCGACTTTGACAACCGAAGTGTCCTCCGCTCCGCACCGAAAAGGTCATCGAGATGACAATCTCGGTCCCTCACGACGAAGTCCTCTGTCAAAGGTGCTCGCTGGGAAGATAGTTTCCATAGGAAATCAACATCCAAATGTACGGCGGAAGGAACCGACGGCATGGGCGACGGCTTGCGGGAACGATCGTTTGTTCCCGGAGTGGCGGGGCCATGAAGAGTTTGCTCGCCGGGTGGCGTGAAGACTCCCCCATCCGTGAAGCCGCCTGGGTTGCTCGATGTGTAGGTGACCCACAGACGGCACCACTGACCGAGGACGATCTCACCGCACTCGCCTCTTACCTCGAGGCCAGGGATTTCGATCGGGGCGCCCCCGTCTTCGGGAAGGGCGACGAAGCTATCGGTGTGTGGATTGTTCGCTCGGGGATGATCGAGCTGTACGTTGGCGCGGGCCCGCGCAAGGTAGTCATTCAAATCCTTTATCCGGGCGCGGTCGACGGTGACATCCAGCTATTGAAGGGCATGGCCCTGCCGTATGCCGGCCGCGCGCTCGAGCCGTCTCGCTGCCTCTTCCTCGAACGTGAATCGTTCGAATCATTGTTGAACGAGCATCCCGGCGTATCGCGCCGCTGGCTGTCCAGTGTCGCATCGAGGCTGACGAGAAGCCATGAGCGTCTTATGGGCATGCTCGGACGCTCATTGGTTGAACAGACCGCCCAGCTGCTGCTCGACGAGCAGCATTCCAAGCGGATCCTCCTTCCGCAGCGAACGCTTGCTGCGATGTTGGGAGTTCAACGTCCGTCGCTGAACCGTGTGCTCAAGGACCTCGAGTCACAAGGACTTATCGAGTTGGGCTACGGTCGAATCGAAATCACCGACATCGACTCGGTCAAACACCTCGCGCACGGAAAGCGGTGAAACTGTTATACGAACCCCTCAGGCGTGGTCGTGCGCGGCCGGGAAATGCCACCGGCGCGGGGCGATCAGTTCGTTGGCTTCCTTGGGCCCCCACGAACCCGGCTCGTAGTGATTGAGCTGCGGCGGGCTTGCGGTGACGTCGGCCACGACCTCCCATGCCCGGCGGATTCCGTCGCCGCGCGTGAACAGTGTTCGGTCACCGATGAGTGCGTCGTGGATCAGGCGTTCGTACGCTTCGATGAGGTCGGAGCCGAACGATCCGTCGTAGCGGAAATCCATACGTGCCGGCCCAAGCTCTATGGTGGGCCCGGGAATCTTGGCGAGAAAGCTAACGGAGATACCCTCGTGGCCCCCCAACTCCAACGTCAGGTGGTCATGCTCGAAAGAAGCTGTGGGGAGCGGATCGAAGATCTCATTCCGTGGGCGCCGAAACGCGAGGACAACCGACGAGCGTTGTTCGGCCATACGTTTCCCGGTACGCAGAAAGAACGGCACCCCAGACCAGCGCGAGTTCTCGATGAGGAGGCGCACGGCGACGAAGGTCTCTGCATTCGACTGAGGCGCCACTCCATCTGTATCGAGATACCCCTTGTACTGTCCCCGCACAACGTCATCCGCCGTTAGCGGAACCATCGAATTCATGACCTTTACCTTCTCGTCGATGAGAGCATCGGGGTCCAGAGAAGCCGGCGGCTCCATTGCGATGAAACTGAGCACCTGGAAGAGATGCGTCACAACCATGTCTTTCAGCGCACCCGTCCGCTCGTAAAAGCCCGCCCGCGTTCCCACCCCCAGTGTCTCGGGGACATCGATCTGAACGTGGTCGATGTGGTCACGGTTCCATACCGGCTCGAACATCCCGTTGGCAAACCGAAGCGCCAAGATGTTCTGCACTGTCTCTTTGCCGAGGAAGTGGTCGATTCGGAACACTTGGAATTCATCGAGCACCTCATGAACGAGTTGGTCAAGGTTCCCAAAGGACTCGACATCGGTTCCGTAGGGCTTTTCATAGACGACGCGCGCCCGCTCATGGAGCCCTGCGCCTCCGATCCCTCGAGTGATCGGTCCGAAGGCGGGAGGCGGAACCGCAAGGTAAAAGAGTCGCCGTGGCTCACCGGCCAGCTCCGCCTCTGCCTTAGCCACCGCTTCCCTGACGGGGGCGACGTTATCCGGTTGGAACTCGCAGGGTACGAACGACAGTCGTTGCGCGAAGTCGTTCCACACATCTTCGCTTCTAACGCACCGGCAAAAGTCATCTACAGCTCCGCCCGCAAAGCTGCGGAATTCCTCGGTAGTCATTTGGCTGCGGGAATTGCCGATGATCGCGTAGCGCTCGGGCATCAGTCCTTCCGCCGCGAGGTGGTACAGAGCCGGCAGAAGCTTGCGCCGGGCAAGGTCACCGTTGGCCCCGAACACAACGATCACGTGGTCCTCAGGAGTTCGCACATATCTCATGGCCGAACCCTATCCGCCCGCATCACGCCGGCGGGAGAGTTTCGGTTCAGACGGCTCCCACCCCCGAGGATCAGTGGTGATGGGTGGCGTCAACCACGCTCCCCAGGATCTCGCTCCATGAGTTGTGTTCTGCGATGAGAACGTGGATCCGGCGATCGACATCTTCGGAAGGACCGGACTCGGCCACCTCGATCCAGGCGTCAACAGCCGTGCGATAGGACATCCACGCGGTACGTAGAGCAGTCCAGGTCTCCTGATCGACATCCTGTTGTTTGTTTCCCATGGAACCCCTCCCGCGGGCGTTGTGGAATTCGGGCCTGCTTGGCTTCTGCGTGCGTATCTTCCTCATGATTCAACCGATGGTTCCCAAAGCCAGACCACAAAAGTGCGTTTGCTGACAATGTCCCGTTGAATGCTCGCGCCCCACTTCCTTTGTCAGGCCGAAGACATTTCCGGAGGTTTCGTCGAACCACGCCGGTTCTTCCCTGAGATCGCACCCAATCGATACAAGGAGGAATCAGTGGCCATCGCGAAAATCTCAAGCAAGGCCTTCAAGCAGGAGATCCAGACCAACCGCGGTCGGATCGTCGCGGATTTCTACGCCGACTGGTGCGGGCCTTGCCGTCAGGTCGCGCCGGTTCTCGATGAGCTGTCGTCCAGGTTTGGAGACGGGGTTCGGTTCGTCAAGATCGATATTGATGAAAGCCCCGACATTGCCCGGGCGTACGGGATTTTCTCGATCCCGACGATCGTTCTATTCGAGGACGGGGAACCGAAGAACCGCGTCACGGGGGCCCGTCCGGCGCACGTCATCGAGAGAGAACTAGACCTGGCTCGTACCCAGGGCGGCGAGGACCAACTCCACTGTTGCGCCTGAGCGGCATGGACGCGGATGACTGGCGCGCCGGTGATCCGGATGAGCCGATGCCGGTGCGGCGGCGCCTCATAGACGAGGTCATTGCAACCGGTGTGCCCGCCGTCTCGGCTGCGGGCGCCCACCGGCGCCGCCTATGGCCGGCGTTCCTGTACTTGCTGATTCCGGCCATTGCCCTCCTTCTCATCTACGGCTTGCGTGAGCCGGTGAGGTCGAAACCCGGTGATGCCGGAGGCGGCAAACGTATCGAGGCCCTTGAGGACGGTCCCACCCGTGAAGTAAGCGCGCAGAACATCATGTTCGATACCGACATCATCACGCTCGAACCAGGCACCGAAACCATCGTCCACTTCGAGAATCGCGATGTCTCTAGCATCCGCCACAACATCGCCCTTTACACGGATGAGACGGCGGCGGAGCCGATCTTCAGTGGGGAAATCATCTCAGGCGGCACCAGCATCGACTACGAGTTCGAGTCCCCGGCGGAAGGCGAATATTTCTTCCGCTGCGATGTTCATCCCGGAATGAACGGGACCGTTCTCGTCGAATAGTCCATAAGCGTCGCTTAACCTGACCATATGGGAGCCGCAGATGAGGTCGCATGACGTCTGAGGAGCCCATTGCCTCCTACGGATTGCTGGCCGACTGCAATTCGGCCGCCCTTGTCTCGCGACGAGGATCCATCGACTGGCTCTGTTTTCCTAGGTATGACTCTCCTTCGGTCTTCGGCGGACTCCTCGACGTCGATGCGGGGCACTGGTCGATAGCCCCCTCCGGCTCCTTTAGCTCACGCCGCCACTATGAGGAAAGCTCGTTGGTGATCGCAACTACGTTCGAGACCGAGTCCGGCATCATCCGGCTTGTAGACGCCCTGGCGTTCGGACCCGGCCAACGGGGGCACGACATCGGACTCGACCCTCCCCATGAGGTGCTTCGCCTAGTTGAGGGTGTACGGGGAAGCGTGGAAGTCACCATGTCCTACTGCCCTCGACCCGAGTACGGACTCGCTCGCCCCTTTATCGTCCGCGATGGAGCGGTACTCCGCACTCGAGGGGGCCCCAGCAGGCTGGTCCTGAGCTGTCCCGTCGCCGTCGACATACATGGACCCGACGCAACCGGGGTCTTCACCGTCACGGAGGGTGCGACGACCGGATTCGCTTTACGATGGGGACCGCTGTCTGCCCCGCCCCCCGAACCCACCACATCAGAACGCGTTTCCGGCGCAGTCGAGGACTGCAAGGACGCGTGGCGCTCGTGGGAGGGCGATCACGACATTTATGAGGGCCCGTCACGCGACGTCATCAAGATCTCGTCGCGCGTCCTCAAGGGCCTCACCTACAGGCCCACGGGAGCCATTGTTGCGGCCCCAACGACATCGCTCCCCGAAACCGTCGGGGGTGAGCGCAACTGGGACTACAGATACTCGTGGATACGGGACTCAAGCCTCGTCCTCGAGGCACTTTGGGTTGGCACGTGCTCCGACGAGATCGAGAACTTCATCCACTGGATGGTGGCCTCGGCCGGGGGCCACGCGCACCAGGACCAGCCGCTGCAGATCATGTACGGAGTAGGCGGGGAAATCGACCTGTCAGAACGGGTTCTCCCCCACCTGCGGGGGTGGCGCGACAGCAAGCCCGTACGCATCGGGAACGCCGCGTGGCAGCAAAGCCAACACGATATTTACGGGGAGTTTTTGAACGCACTTTGGATCTACGTCGATCGCATGCACGAGCCGGAAGATTTTGTGAGGCACTTCATAGTCGATCTCGTGGAGTCTGCGGCGGCGGCCTGGAGGGAGCCCGACGCAGGCATGTGGGAGATACGCGCGGAACTGCGCCACCATGTTTCAAGCAAGCTCCTGTGCTGGAGTGCACTGGATAGAGGTTTGAAGCTTGCAGAAAGATTGAGACTTGACGCACCTGTCGACAGGTGGCGTAAGGATTGCGCCGCGATCAGAGCTGCCATCTTGGAAGAAGGCTGGAGCGACTCGAGGAAGGCCTTCACCGGTTACTTTGGCGCAGATTCCCTGGACGCATCGGTCCTGCTCATACCCCTTGTCGGATTTTTGCCTGCTGATGATCCACGAATGCTCTCGACCCTCCGAGCAATCCAGAAGGACCTCACCGAAGGCGGACTAGTGCTGCGCTACAGGAGCTATGACGGTTTGGAGGGAGATGAGGGGACGTTCGTCATCTGTACCTTCTGGTTGGTGAGTTGCTTGGCGAAGGCCGGACTGATTGCGGAAGCTGAGGAGCTTTTTCATCGGGTTGTGGCCTACAGCAATGATCTCGGGCTACTTGCCGAAGAAATCGACTCAGAGAATGACCGGCTCTTGGGCAATTTCCCCCAGGCTTTCAGCCACGTCGGCCTAATCAACGCCGCCTTTCACCTCGACGAGGCGAGACATGAGGCCCGGTGAACCGGCCCCGGACGTAGCCCTTCAGCGCCTTGATGGCGACACGCTCCGGCTCTCATCGCATCGGGGCTCGCCGGTGGTGCTGAGCTTTCTCCGCTACATCGGTTGACTGTTCTGCCAACGCCACCTCGTGAGGTTGGCAGGGTCAATTGAGCGGTTACGCGAGGCGAACGCGTCGGTGATCGCCGTCTCGTTCGAGTCCCCGGACCGGGTTGTCCGGCTCAAAGATCGGCTTCAAGTTCCGGTAACGTTCGTGGTTGACCCGGACCGAGATGCCTACGAGGCTTTCGGTTTGAGCAGGGCATCCTGGTCGCGAACGTACCTGCATCACGAGGTAGTGGCTTTCTATACGCGGTCCCTACTCCGTGGTCACTTTCCGGACCTCCATCGGGGGCAGGACAGGCGCCAGCTCGGAGGAGACTTCGTCATCGACCCGAACGGAATCATTGTTCTCGCGCACCCAGAACGAGGCCCCGAGGATCGAGCCGATGTGGCCGAGATCGTACGGGCAGCAGAACACGACGGGCGCGATCGGACGTAGCGAAATAAGCATTCGGGGGAACCGGTAGTGCTCGGAACGGGTGCGAGCTCGATCAGCCGCTGACCGAGCCAGGACTTCATCCAAGCGGAGTAGCAGAAATTCGGCGCTCTCGGGAGTTTTCGTCGCGCGGGATTTCTTAGCCTCGATTCAGCCTGCCCACGCCCCAGCGTGCCAGGCAGTTGGCCCCCACTCCCACACCCATCGGGGCGGCGGCGAGGGCCGCCAGGAAGGGCATCGGGTCGTTACCCGATTGAGTCCGTATTCAAGGTACGACGCGCGGGCGCACGAAGTCGGCGTTCGTACGCCCGCGGTTGTCGCCTTTTCTACGGAAGAGCCTCGATCTCGATCCTCATGACCGGATCCGTCCACCCGTGGACCTCCGGAATGAGATCTCTCCGACCGGTGATCCCCGAGTGGTGCTGAATGACACTGTTCTGTGCCAGAGCAGGGTCGCTCTGCCCGGTGCCGGGGCCTCCCGTCACGCCCATTAGGTCCTGACAGGGCGGAACCATGTCGCGAAGGTCCTCGGTATTGGCCTCCGTACCGGCCTCGTAGGCATTGGCCAGGTGAGTCACCGTCTCCCCTACGGCCTTCGGGACGTGGATCGAATCGACCCCCGAGAAGCCGTCGTTTGTGCAGATCAGCATCGAGACCACCGAAAGGAAGCGCGATCCCGGTTCCGGTGCGAGTTCAAATTCGACCGATTGGTCAAACATGGCATCGCCGGGGGTCCCCGGAGGGACCAGCGGGCCCGTGGTGCCCTCGGCAAAGTCGGCAACTGCATTCAGGGAACCCAGCACTCCCAGGAGCGGAGCATTATTTCCGTTCTCGGCAATCTCTTTGACCTCAAAGCTTGCCGCCTCCCCGACGGTAAAAATGTCCACATTCGCGTTGTGCAGTGCCACGACCGGAGGTGTGAGCGGTTGGCCCTCGGCAAGGTTGGTGATCGTTACTCGAAATGAGGAGGGTCTCGCTGATTGTGCGCCGGCCGGCAGTGCGGCACCCGCGATCAGCGCGAGGAGCATCGCGGCAAGGGATATCGATAACGTTCTGCGCATAACCCACCTCCGTCTTGGAGTTCCTCCGTCGTGCTCTCCATCCGACAAGGAGGAGGGTCGAATGTCGATTAACAGGCCCTTACATGTCGGTTACGGGTTGCGTAATAGAGACGCGACTCGGTCGGTCACGCCGGCGTCCCTAGTTCTCGCTCCCGTTTTGAATCGGCCGATCCGGCACCTTCCGCGACGAGGAGCTTCGTAAGAGCCCTCCTCAGCGACCGGAGATCAGATTCCGACAGATGGCTGTAGAAATGGCGATCGATGTCGGCCAGGTGTTGCTCGGCCGCCTTTCGAAACGTTGCTCTGCCTCTTTTGGTGAGCACGGCGAATGCCCCCCTGCGGTCGGTGCTGTCGACCTCACGTCTGACCAGACCTGCCTCCACCATCTGATCTATGCGGCGCGTCAGCCAGCTGCGGCTCCATACGAGGGTGTCGGCCAGTTCGCTCATGCGCAGTCTTCCCCCGGGCGCCTCCGACAGGTGCAGAAGCACGTCGTACCAGGCAAACGATAGTCCCTGGCCCTCGACGAGTTCGTCCTCGAGTATGCGGCTCAGTCTGCCGTGGGCCTCGAAGAACAGCCGCCAGACCCCAGAGTCATTCTCGCTGGATCCTTGTCCCATCCGGTCTCCCCCTGGGAAACGGGCACCTTGCCCGACATTGTTGTGCAGACTATCCTGGCCAATTAGTTGCTATTAGCAATTATTGTTGCCGGTACCGGCAGCAGCGGGCAAGGAGGAGGAGGAAACTGTGAAGATCGGGGTCTTGGGGACCGGGAACATGGGATCGGGACTTGCACGTCAGTTCGCGGCCGCGGGTCATGACGTTTTCATCGGATCGCGCGACTCCCAGAAGGGCAAGGAGCTCGGGGCCGAACTCGGAACGGGTGGCGGGAGTTACCAGGAGGCCGCCGACCATGGAGAAGCCGTGCTCTTTGCGGTCCCGTGGTGGGGCGTGGACGAAAGCCTCGAGGCTGCTGGGACCCTCTCGGGGAAGGTCCTCATCGACTGCACGAACGCCTACACGGACGAGACCTATACAGAGATGTTGGAATTCCCCGGATCATCGGGAGCGGAGGAAATCGCGAAGAAGGCGCAAGGAGCACGCGTCGTCAAGGCGTGGAACCACACCTACGCGGCGATCGTCAACTCAACCCCTGACTTCGGAGACGTTTCGGCCTCAGTATTCATCTGTGGCGACGATCCCTCGGCCAAAGAAATGGTGATGAGACTTGCCGCCGACGCCGGATATGACCCGGTCGATTCGGGACCCCTAGCGTCTGCTCGTTTCGTCGAGCGGGTGGCCGGCCTGATGGTCACGCTGGCGTACGGAGTCGGCATGGGTACGGACCAAGCGCTCAAACTCGTTCGCAGGTAGTCGCTCGTTTGAGCGCAATCACGGAGCGCGGTCGTAAGTCCTTAGTAGCACTAGGGTGAAAAGGAAAAGGCCGGCACTTCGCTGTGCCGGGAGATTGGGCCGTCGTGATGTCAAAAACGCGCGTACTCGCAATCGTTGGACTCCTGGTCGTGTCCGTCGCGGGAGTGTTTTTTTTGGGCCGCGGTGGAGACGAAACATCACCGCCCGCGGAAGTTGCTGGATCCACGCCGGAGGCGCTGGTCAACCCGGATGAGATCATCTCGGGCGGTCCGCCGCCGGACGGAATCCCTCCGATCGATGAGCCCAAGTTCCAGCCCACCGATGAGGTCGACTGGCTGGACGAACAAGAACCTGTGATTGTCATGGAGATCGACGGCGATGCACGCGCCTATCCGCTTCAGATCATGACGTGGCACGAGATCGTCAACGACGAGGTCGGTGGGTTGCCCATCAGCATCACTTTCTGTCCACTGTGCAACACGGCCTACACGTTCGTCCGCCCGGAGGTCGACGGAGAAATAACTACCTTCGGAACTTCCGGGAAGCTGTACAACTCAAACCTCGTCATGTACGACCGCGCCACGGAGTCCTACTGGCCACAGGCCTGGGGGAAGGCCGTCATGGGACCTCTCACCGGCACCGAGCTCGAACGTGTACCCGCGCAGATCGTCTCCTGGAGTGACTTCCGAGCAGGTTTCCCCGACGGCCTCGTCTTGTCTCGAGACACTGGGCATAGCCGCGACTACGGAAGTAACCCGTACCCGGGGTACGACGACATCGACAACCCACCGTTCCTGTTCGATGGTGATGTCGACGGCAGGCTCGCCGCCGTCGAACGAGTCCTTGGAGTGGAGGCGGGGAACAAGGTCAAGGCGTTCCCCTATTTCCGACTTCTAGAGTCTGCGCAGGGGACTTGGGCAGCCGTAAATTCCGAAGTTGGTGCCGAACCGACGGTCGTTCTGTGGAAAGAGGGCACCGTCTCGGCACTCGATTCGGCGACCATCGCCGAGTCGCGCGACGTCGGCGCAGCTGCGGCATTCTCTCGGAAGATGGAAGAACGTACGCTCACCTTCCGCGCCACCGAGTCCGGCGTTGTGGACGAAGAAACCTCGAGCACCTGGTCGCTGCTGGGCAGGGCCGTCTCTGGTCCCCTTGAGGGCAAGCGGCTCGAGCCCATGGACGCGCACGACTCGTTCTGGTTCGACTGGGCGGCCTTTCATCCCAAGACCGAGGTGTGGTCTGGAGGCTGAACGTCGACTGACGCTGTAGCCACGCCGGTCCCTCATTGTGCTGCGCCACCGATTACGCACCTGGGGACCGGCGTGCTCGTTACGTCCGTTGGTTACGCCATACTCTCGCGTCCGACCCGGATGGGCCGTGACACTACGTCCTGAGGACGCGTAAGAGGCCAGAGGCCCAGCACGAGTCCGAAGAGCGCATGCTCGACGGCGAAGGTGCCGTACCCGACCATCTCCGGCATCTCAGAAATCGCCCTGCCTCCCCCGAAGACGTCTGCGATTGCAGGAAGAACGACCAGGCTCATCACGGCAAAGACGGCGATGCCGTAGATCACACCCACGGCCGGCGCCACCCCGCTCCGAAGCCGAGCGGCTCTCGCAATGCTCGCGAAGATCAAGCCAAATAGAACAGCGACCATCATGTGCACTGCGAGACCCAGGATTGCAGGTCCGGCTGAGAAGTAGAACAGATCTCCGTTCATTGCCCTCTGCATCGAGGTCTCCATGGCGGTCGGCTCAATGAAGGTTGAAGCAATGTGATACAGAGGCGTGAAAAAGCCTGAGTCCAGATAGGTCGCCCCGGCGACCATCGCAAAAATTCCCATGGCCGCACCGGCAACGATTCCTGCTACCGCACCTCCACCGAAAGTCCGGGCGGTCGGAGGCTTTACAGTCTGCCGTTGAGTATCCATAACGGCCTCCCCTCCCAAGATAGGTCTCGGTCTCGGTTCGCGCTACCCCGAATGGAGGACTGCGTTGGGGAGAATGTCACCCCGGTGACAGATCTAGGTCCAACGAAGGCGGCCCGACAGCGGCCGACGAACCTCGGGAGGCAAACTTCACCTGCTCGCCATACAGGAAAGAACCGATCCCGGTCGCCTCGCTCCACAGGCGACCTTCAGTTCGGGGGACGGCGATTAGATCTTTCTGAGGAGATTTTGCCGGGACGAATTCCGGATGATTCCCGGAGAAAGAGCGGGAGTCCAGGACAACCGCTAGTCATCCAGGCTGCCCATGGTCAGATTGACGGTGGTTCCCGTCATCCCGCTCGCGTTGTCGGACGCCATGAAGGCGGCCACGTTTGCCATCTCTTCTAGCGTCATGAGCCGTCGGGTATGGGTCCTGCTTGCGAGGAACTCTTGCCACTGTTCCCAGGTCATGCCCGACGCCTCGGCGCGGGGCTCGAAGGCTTCCTTGATCGTGCGTGTCTCCGGCATAGCCTGGGGTCGCAGACCGACCACGCGGATGCCGTGAGGTGCGAGCTCGGCGGATAGCTCTCGAGTGAGTGCCTCCTTGGCGGCCATTGCAGGACCGTAGCCCCCCAGCAACGAGATGCCCGTCCGCGCGGGGAGTGCGGTGACGGACATAATCACCCCCGATCTATTCACGACCATCCGCCGAGCCGCCGTGCGTGCGGTCAGGAAGTACGACGAAGCGTAGGTCGTGATCGGCAAAGAGAACTGCTCGACACCCAGCTCGACCAGAGGCACACCCACGATCCTCGTATTCGGAATCCCGACCGCGTTGAACGAGATGTCGACGCGCCCCGCCTCGTCGATCACGGACTGTAGATGTTCGTCCACGGCCTGCTCATCGAGAGCGTCGACCTCCGCCGCCTCGGCGGATCCGCCGGCGGAAACGATTTCCTTGGCGACAATTTCGACGGGGCCCAGATGGCGCCCGGTGAGAAAAAGAATGGCCCCCTCCAGCGCAAAGGCATTTGCGACGCTGCTCCCGATCGCGCCTCCGGCTCCGTAGATCACCGCAACTTTGTCCTTCAGCATCATCTCTGGTTCCTCTCGTCTGAGCCGTCGATGATGCAGACACCGCGACGACGGGAAAGTGGGCGCGTTCCCGCTGCATAGTTCACGGGTCGGCCGGTGTCGGTTCCAGACGAACGTCGAGAGCGAGGGTCGTGACGCTAGGGTGGAGAGGTGACGACCGACCTGATCACCAGAGCGCGGGCCGGGGACGGCGACGCGTTCCGGGAGTTGATCGAGTCGCACCGCCGAGAGCTGCAGGTGCATTGCTACCGGATGCTCGGATCATTGCAGGACGCCGAGGACGCCCTCCAGGACACATTGCTGGCCGCCTGGCGAGGCCTCGGAGGGTTCGAGGGACGGGCCTCGATCCGCACGTGGCTCTACCGGATAGCCACCAACCGCTGCCTCAACGCGCTCCGCTCGGCAAGCCGACTACCGGCCAAGGAATGGGACGTGCCGGAAGTTGCCCCGCCCGAGCCGACCCGCCTGGGCGAAGTCGTTTGGATCGAGCCGTTCCCCGACACGGTTCTCGAAGGCGTGATCGATGTGCCACTTGGGCCGGAGGCCAGCTACGAGCAAACCGAATCCATCTCCCTGGCTTTCGTGACCGCACTTCAGGTCCTGCCGCCTCGCCAGCTCGCCGTCCTCATCTTGCGCGACGTCCTCGGATTCCGCGCGAACGAGGTGGCCGACATGCTGAACTCGACCGTCGACTCGGTCAACAGCGCGCTCAAACGAGCGCGCATCAGTTTGCAGCGCCGACGGGCGCCGACCGCCGGGCGAGAACCGCCTCCCGCCTCCAACTCGCGCTCCGAGGAAGCGATCGTGGCGAAGTTCGTAAGCGCGTACGAGTCCGCCGATCTCGACGCGGTGGTGACCCTTCTGACCGACGACGTCTTCATCTCGATGCCACCAATGCCCTTCGAATACGAGGGCCGAGACATCGTGGCCCGCTTCTTCGCCAGCCTGTTCGGCTCGGGGCGGAGGTTCGACCTCGTGCGGACCCGAGCCAACGGGCAGCCGGCGTTCGGAGCCTACTTGCGCGCCGATAGCGGCATCCGCCACGGGATCGGCCTCATCGTCCTCACCCTCGCCGGCGACCGGATCTGCGCCATGACCCGCTTCGAGAACAGCGTGCTCCCATGGTTCGGGCTTCCGCGATCGCTCCCCAACCGATAGCCGCTTGCTTGACCCATCCCCGTCAGCCCGTGAATTTCCCGGGCGCGGACAACCCCAAGGCCGCATCGAAGGTCATAGGTATTGGATATGGGCAGCTCCCTTAACCAGCAGTTCGCCGACTCCACTGTCACCGAGAATAGGTCCGCTAGCCAGTTGCGGGGGGCAGGCCCTTGAGTGTTCGCTGGCTTGCGTCGGCGGTGGCTTTGACGCCCTCATCACCGCTTGCGATCCGAGGACCGGTCGAACAGACGTCGAGAAACGGCTCGCCCCTCATTCAGTCCGACAGCGGAAAGGCCACAGCTCGGGGAAGCGGTTCCAGAAGCCGGGGTGCCGAGCATGGTCGCCGCCGGAGGGTCCCAGGCGCGTCTGAACTGGGAACTTGTGGTTCTTAAAAGGACACTGCGCGAACCGGGCTCGGTCCCCCTTTATTTCTCTGCCGTTGGCTCTGTAGGGGCCCACCCGCCTTGTTTGTGTGTCGAAACCCATGCTCCGTCCGGACGATTACTCGTGTCTATCTCAGCTGCGCTAGGTCGCGGTGTTCACGGCGACCAAGTACATGCCGCCGGGTTAGGACAGGAACTTTGCCCTGAAGATTGACGATCCTCCAGCTCCAGTCCTCGTCATTGTCGGTGATCGAACCGGAGCTGGAGTCGACCGACTAGTTTTCGTTGAGGGCGCTCCTTACTCTCTGGGTTACGGCCGCGATCGTCGTCCGACGCGCTACTTGTAGGCAACGGTGAACGTGGAAACCGCGATGGCCGTCT
>DASQUP010000250.1:0-6646 GCA_035641235.1 Actinomycetota bacterium | reverse complement strand
AGCCCCCCGTCGTCCAGCGCCCACAACTCTTCTTCGGTCGAGCACGGGATCTCCGCGCACAGGATCGTTCTGCCGGTGGGGTCTGGACCGTCGCGATAGTTCTTCGGCTCCGAGATCCTCGTCACACGCGTGAACTCCTCGGGAAAGTAGTGGGCGTCGAATTCGGTGTACCGATCGACGTCGAGCACCAGATAGACGAGCACCATCGCTCGGGACCGCAAGCTTGACGAGGCATCGAGCACCACCTGGGGAGGGGCCGGCTGCGACATCCTGGCAAGCATCGGTAGCGGCACGGTGGACCACAGACGCCCCGCCTCAATGCTCTGGCCTCCGGCCACGACGCGGACCCGATCGGCACGGAACTCAATCCGCTCGGCAGCGACTCCGAACCTAACCCCGGCGCCGTGTTTCTCTGCGGCTTCGGCCAGGACCTCCCACGTGCTGCCGAAACCCCGGCGCGGATAGTAGAAGAAGTGCGGTTCCGACCGGCCCCTGACAAGACGATTAAGGATCTTCGCCGGAGACGACGCCGCGATACGCCGGCGCGCCTGCTCGCCGCTGATCTCATGGGGCTCTATCCCCCACAGCTTGCGCGCGTACGGGAAATAGAAACGCTCGCTCACCGTACGGCCGAGCCCCGCTCGCAGGACCTCCTCGAACGTGTCGGCACGTGGACGCCGCATCCAGGATGTCGCCGTGTCGAATGCCGCCCCCATCGTGAACCTCGGAGACACACGCCGAAAGAGATCTCCGGCTCGGAGCGGAAAGGAGATCCAGCGGCCGTCCAGACGAATGCGGCCGCGGCGCGGTCTCCTCTGCAGCTCGTCTCCGAGGAGCTCGGTGATGTCCGCAAGGATTTCGGGATCGATCGACGGATGGAGGCGGTGGCTCCCGAAGTCAACGCGCATGCCGCCGATCTCGAAGCTGCCGGCGGCTCCACCGGGCCCGGGCGCACGCTCAATGACGACGACATCGAGACCTGCGCGCGCCGCGCGAAATGCAGCTCCCACGCCGGCCGGGCCGGCTCCCAGGACGACGAGGTCGTGCACGTGGGTTCTAGGTCGCTGTTGTCGGTGGGAATGCAACCGTCGCGGTGCCGTTGTACGAGAGATCGACGCGGTCGCCCGGTCCGAACTCCGGCGTACGCAGCACTCGCGCCCGGATCGACCGGCCCTCATCGGGACGCACGATGTACACGGCGTCGTGTCCGTAGAACTCGATGTCTTCGATCGTCGCGGAATCCCCGGGTTCGGCGTGAACGTATTCCGGACGAGCGAGAACCTCAACTGCACCCGATGAATCGGATCGCAATTCGATCTTTCCGATCGAGGTTTCCGCTATCGACCCCGCCGCCACTCCAGGAAGGAAGTTCGCATCTCCAATGAACTCTGCCACCGACCGCGTCGCTGGTGCGTCGTAGAGCTGGGACGGACGCGCTTGCTGGACCACAACGCCATCGAACATCACCGCGACGATCTCTCCCATGACGAATGCCTCTTCCTGATCATGAGTCACGAACAGAGCCGTCACGCCAAGGTCGCGCAGGAGCCGCTGAACGTCTATCCGGATCTGCGTTCGGAGAGTCGCGTCGAGGTTGGAGAACGGCTCGTCGAGAAGCACGGCGGCCGGGCGGTTCGCCAGTGCGCGAGCGAGAGCGACGCGCTGCTGTTGTCCACCCGACAAAGTCGCCGGCATACGATCGGCGAACCGGGTGAGTCCCACGAGCTCGAGGGCCTCCAGGACACGCCCCGATCGCCGTTCGGCGCGCGTCAGACCGAATCCAACATTGCGAGCGACGCTCAGATGAGGGAAGAGAGCCCAATCCTGGAAGACCATCCCGATGCGCCTGCTCTCGGGGGGACGCCACGTTTTCGGGTCGCTCATCGTCCGGCCGCCGAGCCGAACCGACCCCGAATCGGGGTGTTCGAGGCCGGCAATGGCCCGCAACAAGGTCGTCTTGCCGCAGCCGCTGGGTCCGAGCAGGGCGACGACGGTGCCGGCCGGGACTTCGAGGTCAACGCCCCTCAGCACGGCGGTGGAATCAAAGGACTTTGATATGCCCCGGACGACGAGATCCTCGTCGGCGCGCAGGTACTTGGACTCCGGTCTACGGGTGGTCGTCACCTGAAGGTTAGGCACGCCTAAGACAATACTGCGGGGTCACCCGAAATGAAACCGGCTCGTCCCGGCGCGCCGAAATGGTAAACGACCACCACCCCTCGGTGCTCATTTGCCATTTGGGGATGGGACGAACATCGCTCTCGGGGCTCGGGTTCATTGACACCGGCATCCCCGAGTCTGTAGGTTGCCCGCACACTCCAACGACGAGCAACGGCGCTCTGCACCAGCGGGGCGCCCTTTCTTTTCTCTGGAGCAGGGGGCGGCCCGCCGAAAGGACGGGAATGCCCCTGTACGACCCCCTGCGAGCCGAACGCGACGCCTGCGGAATTGGTTTCGTGGCCGATTCCGAGGGTCGTTCGTCCCGCACCATCGTCGACGCAGCTCTGGACGCCCTGTGCCGGGTCAAGCACCGGGGCGCGGTGGCCGCCGATGCACTGACGGGGGACGGGGCCGGGGTACTTCTACCGCTCCCCAGGACGATTCTGGCCCAGTCGATCTCGGCCCAGCCGAGCGACGCGGATCCCGACATGCTGGGCGCCGCAATGGCATTCATGGATCCCGCCGACGTTCCGGCTATCCGAGCAACTATTGCAGAGGCCTGCGCTGCCGAGGGAGTCGAGATCGCCGCGTGGCGAGCCGTCCCCGTGGACCCTTCCGCACTGGGCGATCGGGCTCGGGCGAACGCACCCGTCATCGAGCAGGCCGTGTTCGTGCGGCCGGTGGACGACGATTCTGAAGCAGGTGAACGGCGAGCATTTCGCATCCGCCGGCGCGCCGAAAACGCCGCACGGACGAGGAATCTAGGCCTCTATCTAGCATCGCTCTCCTTTCGGACCGTTACCTATAAGGCGCTGTGTGCCGCAGACCAACTCGCCTCGTTCTATGGGGACCTCGCCGACGAACGCTTCGAGGCATGGTTTGCGATCTTCCACCAGCGGTACTCGACGAACACAACTCCGACGTGGGAACGGGCTCAGCCATTTCGGTTCATCGCACACAACGGCGAGATAAACACGATCCGCGGCAACGTGGCTTTGATGCGTGCACGCGAAGGTCGCCTCGGATCTGAAGCTCTTGCGCCGGAGGATCTAATCCGCCCCGTTGTGGACACGAGCAACTCCGATTCGGGAATCCTCGACGAAGCGCTCGAGCTCCTCGTGCGCGGAGGTCGCGGCCTCGGTCATTCGGCTGCAATGCTCGTTCCGCCGGCGTGGGAGGACGTCAAGGAGTTCGAATCCCGGCAGCGCGATTTCTTCCGGTACCACGCCGGAATCATCGAGCCCTGGGATGGACCGGCCGGGCTCGTGTTCTCTGACGGGGCGGTCGTTGGAGCAGGCCTCGACCGCAACGGTCTGCGCCCGCTGCGCGTGGCGGCGTGCGAGGACGGCTTTGTTGCGTGCGCCTCAGAGGCCGGAGCCGTCGACACGCGCGGCCACGGCTACGTCCGCAGGCTGAAACTCGGTCCCGGTCAGATGCTCGTTGTAGATCCCGAACGGGGCGGCCTCCTCGACGATCGAACAATCAAAGGGGAGCTTGCCGCGCGCAGGCCATACGGCCGGTGGTTGGAGGGTCAGGTAACACCCTGTTCGGCGGGAGTGCCGGTATCGGATCCGCCGGACGACGCTGCGGCGCGGCAGGTAGCCGCCGGATACACAAAAGAAGACATGACCGTGATCATCCGACCGATGGCGGTCGAGGGGTACGAGCCCACCTCATCCATGGGCGACGACACACCCCAGCCTCCGATGGCGAAATTCGGACGCGTCATCTTCTCCTTCTTGAAGCAACGTTTTGCGCAGGTAACGAACCCTCCGATCGATCACTTGCGTGAGCGGCATGTCATGTCGATAAGCACGAGGCTCGGTCCGCGCGGCACCCTGTTGCATGAGACGCCCGAACATGCGTCGCTGCGCGAGTACAAGTCATTTCTGCTGTGGCCTTCGGCAGTCGAGGAACTTCGCAACGAGCGAGCCGTGGATCTGGACGCGACGTTTGAAGTTATGGATGGGCCCGACGCCCTCGAGCCTGCTCTGCGACGCATCTCCGACGAGGCCGAAGCCGCAGTACGTTCGGGAGCGCCGTATCTCGTTGTAACGGACACTAGGGTCGGCCCCGAGCGAGCGGCGATTCCCTCCGCCCTTGCTGCCGGCGCAGTGCACGCTCGTCTGCTCGAAGCGGGACTTCGGTCGCTGACGAGCATCGTCGTCGAATGTGATGACGCACGCGAGACCCACCACATCGCATGTCTGTTGACCAACGGAGCCGATGCCGTCTGTCCCCGCCTCGTCCTGGAGTCCATCGCTTCACTCGCCATCAACGGCCGGCTGGGCGGCGACGTTCCGTTCGATGAGGCCCAGAGGCGCTTTGCCTCCGCCGTAGAGGACGGCCTCCTCAAGGTGATGTCGAAGATGGGGATCTCAACACTCGATTCCTACCGCGGCGCGCAGATCATCGAGGCGATCGGGCTCTCGCAAGAAGTCATGGACCTTTGTTTCAAGGGAGTTGCATCGGTTCTCGGTGGACTGTCGTTCACGGAGATCGGCGCAGACATAGTGAATCGCCACGACGCGGCGTTCGCGGCAAAACCGGTTCTCGTCAATACGGGGTACATCAAGCACCGTAGCGGTGGCGAATACCACACGATCAACCCCGACCTCGTCGATGCGCTCCAAGCCTCTGTCGGACTCAAGGGGCAGGAGCCGGATCAAGAACAAGTCGCTGCGCATCACCTCCGGCGCGCCGTAAGCGGCGACCGCGATGCGTACGGACGCTTCGCTGTGCTCGCCAACGAGCGCCCGCCGTCGGAACCTCGCGACCTCCTCGAGTTCGTTCCGACCCAGACACCCGTCCCCATCGAAGAGGTCGAACCGGTCTCGGCGATCGTGCGCCGTTTCTCGACCGGAGCCATGTCGCACGGAGCCCTCAGCTCCGAAGCTCACGAGACCCTCGCCGCGGCCCTCAACATCATCGGCGGCGCGGCGAACTCGGGCGAGGGGGGCGAGGCACCCGAGCGCTACCGCACCGAACGGAACTGTCGGATCAAGCAAGTTGCCTCTGGACGCTTCGGCGTTACCCCCGAGTACCTTGCTCATGCAGACGAGCTGCAGATCAAGATGGCACAGGGATCCAAACCGGGTGAGGGAGGCCAGCTTCCGGGCAAGAAGGTCTCGGTTGAGATCGCCCGGCTCCGCCACACCGTCCCCGGCGTCGCCCTGATCTCTCCCCCTCCGCATCACGACATCTATTCGATCGAGGACCTCGCCCAACTGATCTTCGATCTAAAGCAGGCGAACGAGAAGGCGGCGGTCTCGGTGAAACTCGTGGCATCCGAGGGCGTCGGCACGATCGCTGCGGGCGTCGTGAAGGGCCTTGCCGACGTGGTTCACATCTCGGGGGCCGACGGAGGCACCGGCGCAAGCCCGCTCTCCTCGATCAAGAACGCGGGCATGCCGTGGGAGATCGGACTTGCCGACACCCAGGCTGCGCTGGCGGCGAACGACCTGCGGAGTCGCGCACGCATTCGTGTCGACGGCGGCTTCAAGACCGGCAGAGACGTCGTGATGGCCGCCCTTCTCGGCGCCGACGAATACTCGTTCGGCACCGCCGCTCTCGTTGCGGAGGGATGCATCCTCGTCCGCACCTGCCACCGGAACACATGCCCCGTCGGCATCGCGACCCAGGATCCAAAGTTGCGCGCGAAGTTCCAGGGAACACCCGAGATGGTTGCCAACTACTTGCTCATGGTCGCCGAGGAAGTCCGCACTCTGCTGGCTTCACTCGGCCTGCGCAGCCTCGACGACGCCATCGGGCGGGTCGACCTTCTGCGACAAAGGACGACCGGCGATCCACGCACGGACTCGTTCGACCTCGCGCCCCTGCTCGCTCCCCCGGAGGGGTCCGAGCGCCGGTACACCGGATCACTGCCGGTGCAGCGGCCCCGCTCGGCCCTCGGAGATCGCTTGTTCGAGGATGCCACACCGGCTCTCGCAGACGGCCGCGACGTGGAGCTCTCCTATCCGATCACCACGGCGGAGCGCACGATCGGCGCACGTCTCGGGACGACGATCGGGCGCGATTTCGGGCTCCTCAAGCCTGAAGGGCGCGTGAAGGCGACGTTCACCGGCCAGGCCGGCCAGTCCTTTGGAGCCTTCTGCGCGACCGGCATGGAGCTGGTGCTGATCGGCGAAGCCAACGATTACGTCTGCAAGGGCATGGGCGGTGGGCGGGTGGTCATCAAGCCACCCGAAGACGATGCTGGGGACCCCTACCTCGCGGGGAACACCGTGCTCTACGGCGCAACCGGAGGGCAGCTCTTCATCGCCGGGCGCGCCGGGGAGCGGTTTGCGGTTCGAAACTCCGGCGCCGTCGCGGTGGTCGAGGGCACCGGGGACCATGCCTGCGAGTACATGACCGCCGGAGCCGTCGTGATACTCGGACCGACAGGCAGGAACCTGGGCGCCGGCATGAGCGGTGGAGAGGTCTACGTGTACGACCCTGCCGACCGGATCGAATCGCTGATCAATCC
>DASQUP010000249.1:0-15802 GCA_035641235.1 Actinomycetota bacterium | reverse complement strand
CGTCGCCCCAGGGTTTTCGAGCGGTGATCAGGATGTATCCGAGGGCGCCCCTCCGGACTTCATCGATCAAAATGGCCGCGATGTCACGAGCGCGTTCGAGGACGCCGGAGGAGACGCCGAAGTCTTCGAGGTTTGCCTGACCAACGGCTGCCGTCATCTCCAAGAGCGATAGCCGGCGCCTCACCTGCTGGATTGTGGCGACTAGGGCTTCCGATTGGTCTCCCGCCTCGATCGTGACGAAGCCTGCGCCGGAGAGCAGTCGCACGTACTCCTCTCTCGAGACCGCACCACCTATGCAGCAGGACCACGCTGCCGTCCCATCAATCACGGGGTCCAGTGGCTCCTCTACTACCACGTCGGATATGACCACGCGGCTGCCCGGTTTGAGGACCTTGTTCAGTTCGCCAAGAGCTCGGACCTTGTCGATAAACAGGGAGACCACGCATTCGGCGAGCGCACCGTCGAAACTCCCGGGCGACAGAGGCAGGCATTCCCCGTCGCCCACCAGAACCGAACCCTCAAGTGAGGCTTCTCTCGCCGCAGGCTCAGATAGGTCTATACCGACAGCGCTTATTCCCCGTTCTCGCATGAGTCGCACGGAGGACCCATGCCCACAGCCAACGTCGAGAACTATGTCGCCGGCTCCAGCGCAGGTCGCGTCGATGGCGGTCTCGGTCAGCGCGCGCCCACCGGGGTGGAGATGATCACCGAGCAGGAGCCGAGCCGCCGGGTGCTGCCAGGTTGCGCAACATGACTGTTTGATCTCGGAGACAGTCCCGAAACTCGTCACGCCGGTCACGCCTTCAACTGGGCCACAGGTCGAGCCCGCTTCTCCGGAGCGAACCTGTACAGGGTGTTGTAGACGCAGAACGGCACGATCCTCCCGTCCGGAAGCGCCTCCTGGATGCAGCACTTGCGCGCCCTGGCCACGTCGAAGTTATGACGGTCCATGAAGGCCTCGATCGTGATCGTGAAGAGATGCTGAGAGAGATCGCGCGTTCCCAACTCGAGCAGAGGCTCGCACGCACAGGAGAACGCATGGATCTGTCCTTCGGAACCGGCTGGGTTCGACTTCGAGTACAGGGTCTCCAACGTCGTCCGCATCTCTGCGAAATCCTCTTCGAGGATCGGGCTCAGGGAGGGAGAGGCAGCATTCTGGATGTAGTCGAGATAATGCTCGACGTTGACGATGCGCGGTAGTGGGGTCACCGCGCCGTCCGTTACCCACGCGTAGGTTGCCGCCGTACACATCGGATCGCAGCACGGGATGGGCACGAAATCGCTCGCCACGAACGCGCCGGCGGTCTGTTCGGCGATTGCCGATATCACGTCCGTGACGGTGGTGCGATCCATGGGGTCGAATGGGACCCATCGACCCTCACCGAACTGGGGTTGGAAGCTCACCGCCCGCACGGCTTGGTGCTCGAGGCCGAGATCTACGATCGCCCCGATCTCGTGGTCGTTCACGCCCTTCGCGATCGTTGCTACGAGCACGACGGTTACTCCGGCCGCTCCCAGCGTGTCGAGAGCCTTCAGTTTGGTCTCGACGAGATCACTGCCGCGCAGCATCTCGATGGATCCGCTCTGCAGTCCATCGAACTGCAGGTACACCTTGACTCCGTTCGAAGCGAGCAACTCGCACAGCCCGGGCTCCCGCGCGAACCGAATGCCGTTCGAGTTCACCATGAGGTGCCTGACCCGTCCGGAACTCGATATGCGCTCCACGATCCCCTCGAACTCGGGGTGAATGGTCGGCTCACCCCCGGACAGCATGACCACGTCCGCCGGCCCACCCTCGGCCATGTTCACTGCGTCGAGCATCGCGTCGATCTCTTCCGATGACGAGTGCGATCCATGAGGGCTGGCCGCAAAGCACGCGGGGCACTCGAGATTGCAGGCCTGCGTGATCTCAAAGAGTGTCACGCACGCGTGTTGTTGATGCTCCGGACAGAAACCACAATCGTACGGACATCCGAGCTCGGATTCGGTTGCGCGGTGAACCGGCGCGCGCCCCGGTCGCTGGAAGCGCCGACTCCATTCATACCAGTCGGCATCCGAGCAAGTGAGCGCTTCGAAAACGCCGTGCCTCGGGCAGTGCTTGACCATGACGATGCGGTCGTCTCTGCGGATCACCTCGGCTTCGACGAGGCCCTTGCACCTGGGGCACAGCGACTGCGTGACGGCGAGTCTGGCTTCCACAGAAGGGGCTCGGGCCATGACGGCTCCTTTCTCCGAAGCGACGAGGTCGACGTTCGGTTCCCGCGTTCGATCATTTCTAGTGGTGTCAATTGCAGGGTGAGCCTCATGAGCCCCCCAACGCCAAGTTGTGAGCTCCGACAGCTAACCGCAACCGCCCACCAATAAATCCGAAAATGTCCGTCTGCTGACACAATCAGCGGTGGCGGAAGCAATAAAGGTCGGGCCGGGAAACTTGGCAAAAAAGCTCATGGAGACTCCCTCATTCCCTCCCAGCTCCAAAGTCAGATGATCGTGCTCTAAGGGTGCCAGAGAAGACCGATCAAAGACTGCCGTTTCCGACCTGCTCGTGAGAACAACTCCGTCGTCGTGTCATGCCGTTTTCGAGCGGAGTCGCCGCCGGTCGGGTTACACCGATCCGAGCAGCGCCCAGCCCACGACCGAGCCGATCGCGAACACGACGTGGTGGCCGAGGTCGATGGCAACTTCCTTGGCCCCCCACTTCCATGACGGGGGCGTTAGCCCGAGCGCGGGAAGCTCTACCTGCTCGGTCCCCCACACGATCACAAAGAACAGGGGAAGGGCGGCAGCAATCGGCAGCTCGAGCGTCGACAGCAGCGCCCACAGCACGACGCCCCAGGCGGCACCGTACAGATAGTGCGTCCAGGTCGAAAGCACCTTTAGGGCGGCCCCCTCCAATTGGGGAACCCCAACGATGCTCAACATCTTGTTGGCGGCGCGCCCGGGAACCACGCTCGGCTGCCGACCCCGTATGTGCATCTCGGTCTCGCTCGACAGGTTCATGAACACGGTCCCGATCAGTCCCGCCAGTACCCCCCTTAGCAACAGGTCCATTTTGGTCCTCCTTGGTGGTGCCGAAGGTTCGGCACATCTGCGGTCGCCCTCCTGCAAACCCGCCACCGGCGGAGGAGGTTTCTGAACTGTCTTGTGCATGACACAGCTCGGATGGCAGGTCATCGGCCGAGCTGCGTGCGGGAACGGCATAGCTCATGCTCGAGACCGGTAGATGCACGGCTCCGTCCCATGGGCAGTACGCCTCGACACATCTGCATGGTCGGTAGGGCGATAAACGAACCCCTGAAGTCACGCTCGAGCATTAACGACGAGTGTTCTCACGCTGACACTTCGGAAGTGCCAAGGGAGGTGGGGACGTTGTGGGCGGTAATCCCAATCGATGGAAGAGGAGGCCGAGCATGGCTCTGTTGGGCCGGCGTACCGAAGCATGCGAGCACGTCCCGAAGGCCTTCGCACAACCGCGGTCCGACGTGTGCGAAGAATGCGGAAGCAACTTCAACCTACGAGTATGCGCCGAGTGCGGGCACGTCGGCTGCTGCGAGTCCCAGTTGGGACACAACACGGCCCACTATCATCAGACTGGTCACGCCGTGATCAAATCGCTGCCTCTGGGATCCGGCTCGTTCACGTGGTGCTACGAACACCGCCGCTATGTCTGAATCTCGGTCCCGCAGTGTTCGCTGGTCACATCGCATGCCCACCGCAGTGCCATCGCGTTACGCGGCAGAACGCGCCGGAGTCACCAGCGAGCAAGATAGTGCTCGGCATCGACGGCCGTTATCGCGTCCACTCCGGCAGCGATGATGGCCTGGCGATACCGAAGTCGGTCACGTCACCGGCGGCGAAGATCCGAGCGATCAACTAGAGCCAGTGCAGACCGAGAACTCGTGGTTTCCCACCACTCCACGCAAATGGACGCTTTCGCGGCCTGAGGCGAGCATCTATTGTCTAGGACATGGCGACCTTGGCCGATGAATCTCTTCCAGAAGAAACTGCACCCCAGCGGCGCGGGCGAACGCGGGTTCTGGTCCGGATTGGCTTGTTTCTAGCTGCCCTACTGGTCATAGGATTGGTCGCCACCTCGATAGTGCTGAATCGCTACGAGCCGCTCGCAAATGGCAGCGTCTTCGGTGTCGATGGAACCGAGTTTCGGGAGGTGACGGCTTACGGCGATCAGGACGCTGCAATCTTTCGATACCGGCACGGCGAAATGGCCGCAGTTCAGTTCGGCCTCAGAAACTCAGGCCGGTTGCCGGTTCGGATCGAAGGTCTGCTAAAGCCGTACCTACTCGATGCGAGCGAGATGAAGATCCCAATGCAGCCGATTGAGGTCCTGGTGGGACCTCCGAGCTCAGAGGTCACGGCCCTCATTCCGCCCCTGACCAGGTACGAGCCATTCGAGCCGTTCACCCTAGGGTCGGGCGAAGAACGCCACATTGCCATCCGGTTTCGCTTCGAGGACTGCCGAAGCTTAGGTCGCGACGCGGTATTTCAGCCGAGCTACGACGTGCGCTACTCGACTTTGGGGGTAAGGGGCGAGATGGAGGTTCCCTACCCCTACAACCTCGTGGTGGAGGGTCCTGTAGAAGACTGCCCCACCGGACGCTGACCCCAGACAGCGCGCAAGGCGGTCACCAAGCATGAAGACATCTTCTCGAACGAGATGTGCGTTTGCCTACGCCTCTTGGTAAACGGACAGTTGGGCGCGGGGCTGGCTACAGTCGGGAGGGTCCCGCCGGTTCATTTAGGAGGCATCGATTCCGTAGTCGGGTTTGTCCGCCAACGGCGACCTACCCTGCCTTCCCGAGCACACACACGACCGGTGGGGAGAGGGCGAGGGTTTCCGACCTGATGTCGACGAATCCGGCTCGTCGGAATCGTTCTGCGGCCTCGCGGCCGAGCCGCTGTGTCGTCTCAGCGTTGGCTCCCGGACCGCGGGGCTGCGACACGATCGCGATCCGGCCTCCGCTCGAAGTGATGCGTCGCAGGTCTTTGAGTACCCGGTCCGGATCCGGCCACATACCCATGTTGTTGACCGCGAGGATTCTGTCGAACGGTTCCTCGAAGTCAGGCAGTTGCTCGGCCGACCCGAGGCGGAGATCGACCAGCCCGGCTCGGACGGCCCGCGCGTTGCGCTTGCCGGCCTGCTTCAACATCTCTTTCGAATGGTCGAGACCAACTACTCGCCCCTGATGCGCCCGGCGGCTCAACTCCCGGATCGCCAGACCGGGGCCGAAGCCGATCTCGACAACCCGATCGGTCGGCCGCACGTCGAGCAGGTCGACCGCCCAGGCGTTGCGACGCCGGTTGGAAGGCCGCAGCGCCATCTCCCATCCGGCCAACAGGCCCCAGAATCCACGAGGGCGCACGAATTGAGAAACGATCGCGGCCACAACCCTCTGCTTCATCCTGTTCTAGCCAAGCGCTTCAAGTACGCTTGAAGTCAAACAATGGGTGACGACCTGCTAACGATCGGCCAACTCGCCGTCCGGACCGGCGTGACCACCTCGGCCCTTCGCTACTACGAGGAGCTGGGCCTGGTCCGTCCGGCCACACGCGATTCGGCGGGGCGACGGTACAAGCCCTCGGCCGCGGAGCGCGTCGGGATCATCCTGCTACTCCAGCAGGTTGGCTTCACGCTCCGCGAGATCGGGCGCCTGCTTGGGATGCGGACATCGACACAGGTCTGGCGCGAGCTGGCAAGGCGAAAGCTTGCGGATCTCGACAGACAGATCACGAAAGCGCAGGCCGCGCGCCATGCGATCGACCATGCCCTTGAGTGCCCGCGCGAGAACATCCTGGACTGCCCGAACTTCGCAGCAGTCGTAGGTGCCGTCCTAGAGGGGAAGACCCTCGCCGAGGTGCACCCTGGTTAACGAGCCGATGTGGGCACCCCCATCACGCAATGTCCCGGCGCGCCATTACCAGCGCGCTTCCGCCGATCCAGACGGCAGCCCACATGATCAACGCCACGGCACCGACCGCCGGATCGAGCAAACCCGGTTCGTCGACCACGACGGCGCGCGCACCGGCGGCCGGTAGGAAACTCCTGATATCCGTGCCGGCGACCGCGCCGACAAGGGCTTCGGCCACGAGGACCCAGACAAGTGAACCGACGATCGCGGCGACCTGGTGACGGACCGCAAGTCCGATTCCGACACCCAGCACAGACCACAAGGCGTCGACGAGCATGAGGAGGGCAATCCACTGCCCTACCTCACGTTCGGCAACCTCCTACCGAGGTAGGAACGTGCCGACCTGCTACCCGGGTTGGGGCCCGGTTACTCGCGAAGCTTCTTCAGGATCCGTCCCACGGTCCTATAGGTGCGCGTGGTGATCTCCTTGCCGAACTGCTTCTCGAGCCACTGCATCAAGTCCGAAGTCCGGCCACTCGTCAGGTCGACAATGCTGCAGATGTCCCTGTCGTACAGACCCAGAACGCTGTAACTACGATCCTTAGGCCTGTAGGGGAAGGACAGGATCGTCTTGGGTTTACGTTTCAAAAACGTCACATCCAGATGCGACTTGTCCGAATGCTCGACACCCGCAAACGGATCGCGGTTGACAAGAGCCTGGATCTGCGCCCTGTTCCGAATGATGGTGGTGCTTGTGAATCCCAACTGCTTCGGCAATGCCTCCTCGACTTGGGTCTCCATCGCTCTGATCGCCGAAGAATCGCTCTCAAATAAGACGTTGCCGCTCGAGATCACGGTACGGACATTGCTGAAGCCGAGATCCTCAAAGACCCCGCGCAACTTGTCATTGCGCATGTTTGGGTTGCCGGGGCCGATTCCCCGGAGCAACGCAACATAGGATTTCATTCGTAGGTCACTCACGCGGAGGGATTTGCTGGACCATCCATCCGTTCCCATCGGGATCGTCAAAGAGGACACATCCGAACAGGTCGAGCGATTCTCCCTCCCGGGCGGCTCGATAGGTGCCTGAGTCGAACACCTGCACTTCACCGACCTCGACGCCATGCTCGGCCAGATAGTCATGCGCCGCACGCACGTCACTCACAACGAGGAACAAGTCCCGAATCGAGCCTGCAGGGCGGTCGGCGCTTGCCTGCCGGAGATGGATCGAGCACCCCGATCCGGGAGGAGTCAGTTGAAGGAAACGGAAGTCGTTGACCGTGTCATCGATATCGACGTTGAAGCCGAGCTTGTCTGCGTAGAAGTCCCGCGCGCGGTCGAGATCCGACACCGGGAGAGTTACCACTTCGAGCTTCCATTTCACGGAATGTTCTCCTTTCGGGACGGGTTCCCTACCGGTTTTCCAAAATGTCGCCGACCATCGCAATACCGCGTTCGATCGCACTCTCGGTCAGGTTGCCGAATCCCAGAAGTATTTCAGGAGGGTCGGTGCTGCCGTCTGCTCGAAACCGGCTCATGCCGAATAGACCCACCCCACGCTCGTGTGCCGCTGCGACGACGCCTTCTTCCGATGCCGCTGCCGGAAGCCGGGCAACGGCGTGGAATCCGGCCGCAAGTCCATGCAGCAGCACACTCGGCGCATGGCGCGTCAATGCGCGCACAAGCGTTTCGGATTTGGCCGCGTACACCGCGCGCATTCGGCGCAGGTGGCGGTCGTACCGGCCCGACTCCATCATGGCTGCCAGTGCGAGCTGATCGAGACCTGGAGAGCCGCGGTCGCTGAGGAGCTTTCCGTCAACGACCGCTTCGACGAGAGAGGGAGGACAGACGATCCACCCGATGCGAAGTGCAGGTGCAAGCGCCTTGCTTACAGTGCCTGCGAGCGCAACGCGCTTCGGGGCAAGGCCTTGCATGGCCCCGATCGGCTCCCGGTCGTAGCGGAACTCCGCGTCGTAGTCATCTTCAACGATCGTCGCGTCGCGCGCCTCGGCCCACTCCACCAATGCGTGACGTCGCTCGGGCGCGAGCGCAACCCCGGTGGGAGTTTGGTGTGCGGGAGTGAGGACCACAGCGCGAGCGCTCGTTGCCGCGAGCGCGTCGACGTCGATCCCCATGTTGTCCACGCGCACCGGAACCGGTTCGACGCCGACCCACGCTCCCGTGTCGCGGAAGTCCGAGTACCCGGGGTCTTCGAAAGCGACGCTCTTGACCCCGCGGCGGGCAAGGGCACGCAACACGAGCGTGAGCGCCTGCGCGAAGCCCGTCGTTATTACGATGTTCTCAGGATCCGTCGCGGCACCGCGGACACGGCGAAGGTAAGCGGCAAGAACCTCCCGGAGTCTCGTGCTCCCTCGCACATCCGTGTAACCGAGTGAGGCCGTTGGGGCGTTTCGACATGCATCGCGCAGCGCCCACGCCCAGTCGCTGCGCGGGAAGCTGGTGAGATCGGGAACGCCGGGGCGAAAATCGATCTCCGGCGGGAGCGGCACTGCCTCCGCGACCGTCCTCGAGACGGGCGCCTCCGCCCTGGCCGCAACCCGTGTGCCGGAACCCGGTTCGGCCAGCAGATAGCCCTCCGCCTGCAGCTGCGTGTAGCACTCGAGCACGAGACCGCGCGACACGCCGAGCTCGCGGGCGAGCGTCCGCGACGACGGGAGCCGCTCGCCCTCGTGCAGACGGCCGGCGCGGATCGCGTCGCGCAGCTCCCCTTCGAGTTGGGCGCGCAGCGGCTCGGGTCGCTCTCGGTCCAAGCGCACCAGGATCTCCGGCCCCAAACCGGTCCATTCAATCGTCATGGAATTGGACCTTATCAGTGGGCCACCTATCCCGTACCTTTACTCAGGACGAGGCAAAGGAGGGGTGGCAATGGGAGCAACGATCAGGGCCTCGCCGGACGAGGCCGTGAGTGATGGCGACGGAACCGGCACCAGCGAAGGAGGCGATCCGATGACGAGTACGACGGGAACAACGGCCATGAGCGCCACGGCGTGGACCGCTTTTGCCGCCGTATCCGTCCTCTGGGGAGTGCCCTACCTGCTGATAAAGGTCGCCGTCGACGACGGCGTCCCCCCGGTGTTTCTCGCTTGGGTGCGCATCGTGATCGGGGCGGCCGTATTGCTCACGCTGGCGTACCGGTCCGGCACGCTCAGGTCTCTGGCAGGCCGCTGGCGGTGGCTGGCAGTCTTCGCGCTCGTCGAGATCACTCTTCCGTTTCCGCTAATCGCCGCGGGCGAACAGCATGTGTCGTCTTCGCTCGCGGCGATCCTCATCGCAGCGACTCCGTTGTTCGTCGCAGTTCTGGCGTTGCGCTTCGATGCCACCGAGCGGGCAGGCGGAGCGAGGCTGGCCGGACTGGTGATCGGGCTCCTGGGAGTCGTGGCGCTCGTCGGCATCGACGTGGCCGGACGAGCCGACGAGCTCTTCGGCGCAGCGGCGATCGTGGTCGCGGCGCTCTGCTACGCCATCGGGCCCATGATCCTGAAGCGCCACCTCGCGGACCTCGACCCGGTCGCCGCCATGGGCGGAACCCTCGCCATTGCGACCGTCTATCTGACCATCCCCGCGCTGCTGGATCCCCCCGCGCGGATGCCGTCGGCGGAAGGTGTCGGCGCGCTGGTAGCCCTCGGGTTCCTGTGCACCGCGTTGGGCCTCTATTTGTTCTTCACGCTTATCGCCGAGGTTGGAGCGGGCCGCGCCGTTGTCATCACGTACGTCAATCCGGTGATCGCGGTCGCCCTCGGGATGATCGTTCTAGGAGAGCAACCCGGCGCGGGATCGGCCCTCGGGCTCGTACTCATCCTCGCGGGATCATGGCTCTCGACACGGCCGGCGAAGAGCCGACGCGCCGAGGTGGCGGCACCCGTCCAACCTTCCGAAGTCTCGGCCTAGGTGACGTACCCGAGCTTCACGAGCATGTCGCCGGCCACCTCTTCGAACGCGCGGACGTCGGCGTCCGCCATCTCTCGGCGCCAGTCCCGCAGGCCGGGTGTGGGCGGCTCGCGCAATCGTTTGTGGCTTTCGGGTTCGAGCGTGGTTTCGATGACACGGTCGGCCGTCGCCGTGTAAGCAAGCATCCTTTGATCGAACGGCAACTCGGCGAACTCGCAGATGCGCCGCAACACCCTCTCGGGACGGGTCACCAGCTTCTCGTATCGGACTTCCATGTATCGATCGGCGGCATGCCTGCGGCCGGCGCGCCGCCCCACCCTCACGTCCTTGCGCCAGCGCTCCGCGGCCTCCCCAACCGACTCGGGTCCGAACGGGGCATCGAGCCACGAAAGCGCGACGTCTCGCCCATCGCGGATGATGTGCACGAAGTGTGCTTCGGGCAACAACTGGGCCAGCGCGCGGATATGCCGGACGTATCCGGGCGTCTTGTCGCCCCAGCGAGTCTTACCTGAATACTCCGCGTACGTCCTGTACAACACGCGCACTGCACCGGCGAGGTCCCCGGGTTGTTCCTTGCTCAATGAATCGGAGACGTCACCCAGAGGCAATCCCCAGCGAACGAATCGCCGGTGGTCCGAAAGCAGCGACAGAAACCGGTCCGGGCTAAACGGCTCCTGCATCAGCGGAATCAAAAAGTAGGACTCCGGCGGAACCGCGAGATCGCGATGGGAGTCGAGCATCGCCCTCAACAGGGTCGTTCCCGACCGTTCGCATGCCACGACGAACAAGAAGGGCTTCACCCGGGTGAGTATGACAGCGGAAATCCGAGCGGCTTAGGCGACGGTTTTCGCCTGCTCCTCCTCCAGACCCCACGAGACGACCCGGTCCGGGTGGATCCGGATCTTCACTTGCGGGCCTTCGATGATTTCCGCCCGTCCCCTAACCTCGACCGCACGCGGTTTCCAGGGAGGCAAAACGTCGTCAATAACGATCGCAGCTCGTCCGGACGACTTGACGTCGCGGTACTTCTTGGTCGGCCGAACGTCACGACCCCCGGCGTCGATGGTGTCTTGCTCCGCGTTGTAGGCCCAGCCCGTCGGAGTAACGTGGGGCGTACCGTCGGCGCCCACAGTCGCGATCCGGCCGAGGCGGCGTTCACCGGAGGTTATGTACGCAAGTTCCTTTTTGTTGAATGCGCTCATCGTCAATAGTCCTCCCCCCGGCGCAATCGCTCGAGAATCAAGTCGATACGTTGAGCGGCATCCGCGCCGTCCGTTAGCGCGATGTAAGGCTCTCCTCCGGACGCGGCCCATGGAACGAGCACATCGAAATCGAGTCCCTTAATTAGTTCGAGGCTCTCGATGTAACGTACTCGGTCGCTCGAGTCGAGCACCGCAGCGACCCACTCGTTGTTCCTCAAGAAGATCGTGTCGCCCGTGAAGAGGAAACGATGCTCTCCGTCGTCCCAGAGATAGGCCGTCGCGCCCGGTGTATGCCCGGGAGTCGGGATCACCTCGAAGTCACCCTCCAATGTGTGTCGCGTCGAGAAGCTTCCCTCGACCCGCAACTTCTTTGCTGCCGGCCTTCGATCGTCATCGTGAATGTAGAGCGGCGCCGGAACCCAGTCCGGGGCGAACAACGCCTCGTGCCAGTGATTCAGGTAATGGCGGGAGATACCGCCGAGCCGCTCGACCGCGGCGCGGTGCCCTCCGAGACCTCCGGCGCTGTAGATGAGTAGGTTGCCACCCTCGCGCTCCAGCATGAAGGCGCGGATCTGGAGCTCGGGGGCAAACGGCAGGGCCTCGGGATGCGACGCGTAAAGGTTGCCCAGCGCCCCATCGAGGGCGGCGGCCGCATTGGTCGGTGAATCAATCGACACTTTCTCTCTCCCCTCCTTTATCTCGACGACCCGAACCTACAAGTTCAAGTCAACTTGAAGTCAAATTCCCCGCAAAAAAGGAACGCCCGGAGCCAAAATGATGCCCTCCTTGGTTGACGTGGCACCATTATGATGCCATAGTGCTGCCATGGATCTACGCCCTTATATAGACAACATCCAGGAGCAGCTTGCGGTTGCGGCCGAAGCCGGCGGTGACGAGGCCCGTGCCCTGGCCCAACGCCTGTCGGCGCCACTGGACGCGGCGATCCGGCTCACTCTCCACGAGGTGCTGGCGATGGCCGCCGAAGAGATCACCACCGAGCTCGCTCCGGGTTCGGTGGAGGTGCGCCTTCGAGGACGGGACCCCGAGTTCGTCGTGACGCCGCCTCCGCTTCCGCCGGCGATCGAGAGCGACGGTGATGAACACGAGCGATCGCAGTCCCCTCCCCCCGCCGAAAGCGACGAGGGGGCGATGACCCGGATCAACTTGCGTCTGCCCGAACACCTCAAGGCGCGGGTCGAGGTCGCCGCTGCTCAGGAGGGGCTCTCGATCAACGCGTGGCTGGTCCGGGCCGCCACTGCGGCACTGGACCGAACCGACGGCGCCAGGAGGCGCGAGCGCCGAGCACCCTGGGGTGCGCAGCGCTACACCGGTTGGGCGCGTTGAGTGAAGGGACACGACGTGATCAGAACCGTTTCCTCTGCCCGACCATTCACGGAATGGAGTGCCATGACTACTTTCGAGACACCCGAACCAATCACGGTCACCCTTGAAGTCGGCGTCGGTGACGTCCGGGTCGTTGCGGAAGGCCGAACGGACACCCTCGTCGAGGTGAAACCCAGCAACCCGTCGAAGAAGGGTGACGTTGCCGCAGCCGAGCAGACCCAGGTCGAATACGCGGCAGGCCGACTCCTAGTCAAGGCTCCCAAGGGGTGGCGTCGATTCGCCCCCTGGGGCGGCGGTGGGTCAATAGATGTGCACGTCGAGGTGCCGGAGGGCTCACATATTCGTGGCGAGGCCGCGGTTGCCTCCCTGCACTGCTCCGGCCGGCTGGGTGAGTGCCGCTACAAGACGAGTGTCGGCGACATCTACGTTGAGGAGGCGGGCCCTGTAGAGCTGCGCACGGTCGCTGGGAATCTGACCGTAGACCGGGCCGTGGACAACGGTGAGTTCACCGCGGGATCGGGCGATGTAGCGATCGGCGCGATCGAGGGGAACGCCGTCGTCAAGAACTCCAACGGAGGAACCTGGGTAGGCATCATCACCGGATCCGCGAGGGTGAACTCCGCCAACGGCAGAGTCGTCGTCGACAGAGCGGACGCCGGCGTCGCTGCGAAGACCGCCAACGGCGACATCCGCCTCGGCGAGGTTGCTCGTGGCGAGATCGTCGCCGAGACGGCATACGGCTCTATCGACATTCGTGTTCGGAGCGGCGTACCCGCCTGGTTGGACATCTCCACAAGCTTCGGGACGGTGCGCAACGAACTTGACGATGCCGAACGCCCCGAAACGGGCGAGGAAGCGGTAGAGGTCCGCGCCCAGACCTCATTCGGCGACGTCACGGTGGCTCGCACGCTCGCGCGAAGCCACGGAAAGGAGGATGCATGAACACCACCCAGGTTAGGTCGGCGCTAAAAGTCAAGGGATTGCGAAAATCATTCGGCTCGAAGCTAGTGATCGACGGCCTCGACCTCGACGTCGCCGAGGGATCGATCTTTGCACTCCTGGGTCCAAACGGGGCCGGTAAAACCACCACCGTGCAAATTCTCTCCACCTTGATCCGCGCCGATAGCGGTGAGGTCCAAGTTGCCGGCCACGAATTGGCTCAGGACCCCGAGGCGGTCCGTAGAGCAATTGGAGTAACCGGGCAGTTCTCGGCGGTCGACAACCTCCTCACCGGAGAAGAGAACTTGAAGCTCATGGCCGACTTGCACCACCTCGATGCCGGTGATGCCGGTCGCCGGATTGCCGAACTCCTAGATAAGTTCGAACTCACTGAATCAGCCAAGGAACCGGCCGGGATCTACTCCGGCGGCCTGCGACGTCGGCTTGATCTTGCGATGACTCTGGTCGGAGATCCAAAGATCGTCTTCCTGGACGAGCCCACCACGGGACTCGACCCACGTAGCCGCCGCACGATGTGGCAGATGATCGGTGATCTCGTCGCGGACGGGGTCACGATTTTCCTGACGACTCACTACCTGGAAGAGGCCGATGAGCTAGCCGACAAGATCGCCCTTCTTGATCGCGGCAAGCTGATCGCAGAAGGGACGCCCGAGGAGCTCAAGAGGCTCATCCCCGGAGGGCACATAGCCTTGCGGTTCGCCGATGTGGACGATCTCGAATCGGCATCCAGTGTCCTCGATGAGGCTCTTAGCGACAAGGACGGACTTACTCTTCAGATTCCCAGTGACGGTGGAGTCTCGTCACTGCGGTCCATACTCGATCGGCTCGGCGGCGCATCAATAGAACCCGACGGTTTCTCAGTCCACACGCCCGACTTGGACGACGTGTTCCTGACGCTCACCGGGCATCTCGACGACAGAACGGAGGCCGTGAGATGAGTGCCCTCACGTATGCAGTAATGGATTCCACGACAATGCTGCGGCGAAACCTCAAGCGCTTGCAGCGGTATCCGTCACTGACACTCATGCTCGTCGGTCTGCCGGTCATCTTCCTGTTGCTCTTCGTGTACGTCTTCGGTGGCACCTTGGGCGCGGGACTGGGGCAGGAATCGGGAGGGCGCGCCGAGTACGTCAACTACGTTGCTCCCGGGATCATCCTCATGGCCATTGCCGGAGTGGTGCAGGGAACGGCAATGGTCGTTGCGATGGACATGGCCGAGGGCATAATCGCCCGGTTCCGAACGATGGCAATCTTCCGACCTTCGGTCCTGACCGGACACGTATTCGCGAGCATGATCCAGACCGGTATCAGCCTCGCGATCGTCATCGTGGTGGCCGTGATCGTTGGATTCCGTCCCACCGCGGGTGCTATCGAGTGGCTTGCCGCCATCGGCGTCCTCGCGCTCATTGCGCTCGCGCTCACGTGGCTAACGGTGGCGATCGGCCTGACGAGCAGCAACCCCGAAAGCGCGAGCAACCTCCCGATGCCCCTCATGCTCCTGCCGTTCCTCGGCAGCGGGTTCGTGCCGACGGAATCGATGCCCGCAGGCCTGCAATGGTTCGCGGACAATCAACCGTTCACACCAATGATGGAGACCCTGCGCGGACTCCTCCTAGGGACCCCGATTGGGAACAGCGCGATCATTGCCGCCGTCTGGTGCACGGCGATCACGGTAGTCAGTTTCGTGTGGGCGCGCGCCGCATACAACCGCGACCCGGCTCCTCGCCCTGTGTGAGCCGGCACACGATCCAGACCGGCTCTCGGACCTATCGGTGCTCGGGATTCGGGTTGTCCCAGCGGCAGCCCGCGTCCCATTCCGATCGCTGATTGCCGTGGGCTGGGATTCCGCCCCGGTCCTTCAGCATGCGGGCGGTATGTAGCAGGTTCCACGTCATGAAGGTCGTGTTGCGGTTCGTGAAGTCGTTGTCGAGCCCGATCCCGTCGTCACCGTACGAAGGGCCCGGACCCGCTTCCCCGATCCAACCGGCGTCTGCCTGGGGAGGGATCGTAAAGCCGAGGTGCTGAAGCGCATACAGGATGCTCATCGAACAGTGCTTGATGCCATCCTCGTTGCCGGTGATGAGGCAGCCCGCCACACGTCCGTAGTACGCGTACTGACCGCTTTCGTTGAGAAGGCTCGAGTTGCCGTACAAACGCTCGATCAGGTGCGTGCAAACCGACGATTTCTCCCCCAGCCAAATGGGTGACCCGATGACCAGAATGTCGGCCGCCAGCACCTTCTCGAAAACGCTGGGCCACTCGTCGGTCGCCCATCCGTGCTCGGTCATGTCCGGCCACACGCCTATGGCGAGGTCGAGGTCGATGGCGCGCAGATTCTCCACGGCTACACCCTGATCGCGCATGATCGCGATCGACTTGTCCATGAGGAGCTGTGTGTGTGAGGGTTCGGGCGAGCGCGTCAGTGTGCAGTTCACGTATATGGCTCGGAGATCACCGAAATCCAATCGCGGCTCCTCCGTCGCGGAATTCGTCAACGCTCCTCCCTTCCTGGGCCTCTGA
>DASQUP010000248.1:0-4429 GCA_035641235.1 Actinomycetota bacterium | reverse complement strand
GGAGTTGCATCTCGGAGTCGTCCGAGCACTTCGATTCGGCGCCGATCAGATTTTCTGACCGGTGGTGCTCCGGGCTCGAGCACAACGCCCCCTCCGAACGTCTGGATGCGACCTACATCGCGCAACACGAAGCGATCGCCGCGCGATAACGGCAGCGGATCGCGCAGATAAAGCTGCGCAAACGCATCCTCTCCGGGCCGGACCATATCCGTGCCGAGCAGCTTTATGCGAACCGGTGTCTCGGCGGACCCGACGTAGGCGAGCAGTGCTCCCTTTTCGCTGAGCTCGTAGTCGTGTCCGGTCACCCCTTCGGGCAGCACACGGACGAGCGCATCGATTCTGGTCGTCGATCGCCATTGCCCGGGATTAACGACGGCGTCGCCTCGCTGCGCCCCCGACCGTTCCAGCCCGGCAAGGTTCAGCGCAACACGATTGCCGGGGCCGATCCGTTGCACCACTTTCTTGTGGCTCTGAATGGCGCGGACGCGGGCGTGCCGTTCGCGTCCGGCGATGCTGTGCGGCCCGCGCAGCTCGACTTCCTGACCGACTTCGAGGGATCCACCGGCGAGGGTTCCCGTCACCACCGTGCCGGCGCCCGCGATGGTGAAAACACGGTCGACCCACAGCCGCGGCCGGCCGAGGTCGGGGCTCGGAGGTGTACCGGTAACGAGTTCATCGATGGCCACGATCAGCTCGTCTATGCCGTCACCCGTGACCGAAGAGCACGGGATGATGCGCGCCGAGCCCAGAACGGACCCTTCGATGTGCTCCTGCACGTCTGCAATCGCAATCTCAAGGGTCTCCTCGTCCACAGTGTCGGATTTTGTAAGTGCGATCACTCCGTGACCGACACCGAGTACCTCAAGCACGGAGAGGTGCTCGGCCGACTGAGGCATCCACGCTTCGTTGGCCGCCACCACGAAGAGGCAGATCGAGATCCCTCCGGCGCCGGCAAGCATGTTCTTGATGAAGCGCTCGTGCCCCGGCACGTCGACGATCCCGATCTCGCGCCCGGACGGCAGTTGGAGCCAGGCAAATCCGAGATCGATGGTGAGCCCGCGCCTCTTCTCCTCGGCGAAGCGGTCGGGGTCGATGCCCGTCAGCCGCTCCACGAGCGCGGACTTGCCGTGATCGACGTGGCCCGCGGTGCCGATGACGTGCATGAGCCGACGATACCGGGGCCTCGCCGGCAGAATAATCGGTGTCTAGCCCTAAAGGACTAGTCATCCACGGCCGATAGTTGTGGCGGAGGCGAGAAAAAAGAAGCTTCCACGGCAGCAGTACATCGTCCGTGCCGGGTTTTAAGTGGCAGCTGCGGGGCTCCCTTCCCCCGATGCCGCAATTGGAAAGAAGCGACCGATCGCCCCCGGTCGCTTCTTTCGTTGTGGTCGGAGATGTCCGTTCTTTTCTTCTCCGACCGTCTTGTAGACGCATGGAGAAGAAAAGAACGAGTAAGGACACGGGAGTCCTTCCCTCTGCCGATTCCGTTCTATTCGACTATTCCGACCGTCGGCCGTCCCTCGTAGGGCTTAAGGACTGAGGGATCGAAGCACGAGCTGCGCCAGGTCGGCGTCCCGCTCGGCCGGAACCGTTCGGAGGTCGAGCACGAGCCGATCGTCCTCGATCCGGGCGATCACCGGAGTGGATCCGCGTCGCAGCGATCGTTGCAGCTCGTCGCACGATCGTTCGGGGTGAGTGATCGCCACGGCCCACGAGCCAACGCCCGTAGCGGGAAGGGAGCCCCCTCCCGCTACCGCCTCGGTTGGAATCGCTTCGGCCTTCATTCCGCCCTCCGAGAAAGCTTCTGCGAGGAGGCGCGCCCGGCTTCGAAGCTCGTCGGCCGGCGCGCCGGCCATCCTCCACAGCGGCAGGTCATCGGCGCGCCCTTCGAGGTACGCGTCGAGGGTTGCCTCCAGCGCCGCGAGGGTCATCTTGTCCACTCGCAATGCGCGCATGAGTGGGTGCGCCGAGAGCTTTTTAATTAGTGCCGCCCGGCCCACGATCACTCCCGCCTGAGGACCACCGAGCAGTTTGTCGCCAGAGAACGTAACTATGTCCGCGCCGTCGGTTATCGCGTCGGAAACGAGCGGTTCGGCGCGCATCCATTCCTCATCAGGCGCGCCGAGCAGTCCCGAGCCAAGGTCGTGAAGCATCAGGACTCCGCGCCCGCGGGCGAGGCGCGCAAGATCGCGCGCCGACACCTCAGCAGTGAAGCCGACAACGCGGAAGTTAGACGGATGCACTTTGAGTATTGCTGCCGTGTTTTCGTTGATCGCACGTTCGTAGTCACCGATGTGGGTGCGATTCGTTGTCCCTACCTCGACGAGCCGCGCCCCGGAGGTCGCCATCACATTAGGTAGGCGGAACTCTCCTCCGATCTCGATCAGCTCGCCGCGGCTGATGATGACTTCTCGATCGTCACAGAGCGCGGAGAGCACCAGTAAAACGGCTGCCGCGTTGTTGTTGACAACAAGGGCAGACTCGGCGCCGATCAGCTCTGTGAGAAACGTTTGGGCATGTGAATAGCGACTACCGCGCTGGCCGGCTTCGAGTTCGTATTCAAGGTTCGAGTAACCACCGGCGATGTCTGCAACTGCGCGCAGCTGGCGCTCTCCGAGCGGGACTCGACCGAGATTCGTATGGATCAGCACACCCGTTGCGTTGATCACCGGCCGCAGTAATGAACGCTCGCGCTCCGCGAGTAGCCTGCGCGCCGCATCCATGACGTCCGCCTCGGTGAGTGCGTGTCCCGCAAGAATCCGCTCTCGCGCCTCGTCGATCGCTCGGCGCGCCGCATCGGTTACAACCGCGGGGGGCCCCATATCGGATAGCTCGGCGGCGAGCCGATCAACCTTCGGAAGCGACCGCAGGCGCGACTCAATTCCCCCCGGCGCCATCAGAGCGTTACCGGTTGAAGTCCAGCAGGCGTCTGCGCATCGCCTCCTGGATCGCGGAAACGCGGTTGTTAACGTGGAGCTTCGAGTAGATGTTGGCGATGTGAGTCGTGACCGTTCGCTCGGAGATCTTCAACCGGCTCGCGATCGTCTTGTTGGGGAGTCCATCGCTCATCAGGCGGAGGATCTCGCGCTCACGCGGAGTAAGGGGCTGGTAGACGTCGGCGACGTCGGCCTTCTGGTAGGCCTGGAATTCGGACAGCACTTGTGTCGCCAGGGCCGGGTCGAGCTTCGCTTCGCCGCGTGCGGCGGACCGCACCGTTGCCACGACCTCCTCGAGATCAGCCGTCTTGAGCAGGTATCCGGAGGCACCCGCCTTGAGCGCATCGAATAGGAACTGGCGTTCGTCGTGCCCGGAGAGGACGACCACGCCGATGTTCGGAAAGGCGTCCTTGATCCGCTTGGTTGCCTCGATCCCGTCCATGTGCGGCATGATGACGTCGATCAACACAACGTCGGGGACGGCCTCCTCGACGAGCCTCAGTGCCTCCACGCCGTCGGACGCTTCCCCGACGATGTCGAAATCGGCCTCCGTCTCGAGCATTGTCTTGATTCCGCGGCGCAGGAGATCGTGGTCATCGATGAGCGCGACTCGGACTCTTTCGGTTTCCGCCATAACAAGATGATAGTCGGGCGAAGCGGGCCATGTCTTGATACCTCCCGCGTGTTAAGCCCCAATGCTGTGGGGGTGATGGTCCAGCTTGAGCCTTAGCCCTGCGAGCCGTGTATCCAGTCCGGTCGAATTGCTGGCCCATCTGGTCAAGACCCTGATCCATCTCATCGAGAAGCACGATCGCCAGACCCGGCCTTCTCCGCGTTCAGAAGGGCGCTGGCTTCGTCTATGCGAGCTTCCAGGCGCCTACCCAGCTCCTCGATTCGGGCGTCCATTTCCTTGATCCTCGGAACAAGCAAATACCACCACGCAGCGAGCGTCGCCGCGAGCAATGCGATTGCTGTCCACGCCTGTGCTTCCATTCGCACCCAGCGTAGCGGGTGCGACTCAATCAGCTGGCCCAGGGGCGGCCTGACACTTTCTGTTCACCGTTTGTCGCATTCTTCTCGCGCTCGGATCTGCGAACAGAAGGGCAGTTCAGACGCCGTCAGCCGGCATGACGCCGGAGATGATCGTCCAGGTTGAGGCTCATTCCTGCGAGCCTGGTATCCACTCCTTCGAGGCGCTGATCGACCAGATCGAAACGACTGTCGAACCGATCGAGCCGCCGCTCAACCTGACCGAGGATCCGATCCACCAGGTCGAAGCGTTGATCGATATGCACAAAGCGCTCGTCCAAGCTCGCAATCTTCGCCTCGATGCCTCCAAATCGTGCGCCAAATCCACGCACCTCCTGAGCCAGGCCATGGAAATCCCGACCAAGGGCGTCGATTCTGGCGTTGGTCGCGTCCATTCTGGCGTTGGTCGCGTCCATTCGCTGCACCATGAAGTACAGCGACCCGATGAGTGTCGCCGCCAGCAA
>DASQUP010000247.1:0-9085 GCA_035641235.1 Actinomycetota bacterium | reverse complement strand
GGGAGCGGCGAGGTGAGGGTCGCGGTTGTCGGAGGGGGGCCGGGTGGACTCTACGCCGCGCTACTCATTAGGAAGGCGCGACCGTCAGACTCCGTCACACTCTTCGAGCGCAATCCCGCGGGCGCAACATACGGATGGGGCGTTGTGTTCTCCGACCGCACACTCACCTCGTTTCGCGAGGCGGACTACCGCACCTACGTGGACATCACCGATCGCTTCGTGCTCTGGGATGCTATAGACGTCCGCTACCGCGGCGAGCTCGTGCGGTGCGGAGGCCAGGGGTTCTCCGGGATCGCGCGCAGGTCACTGCTGGCGCTGCTTCAGGATCGCTGCACCGAACTCGGCGTCGAGATGCGGTTCGAGACGGAGGTCGGCGAGGTAGCTTCGCTGAGCGAATTCGACCTGGTGATCGCAGCCGACGGCGTCCACAGCGTGTATCGCAACGCCCACTCGGCAGCTTTCGGCACCCGGCTGACGGAGGGTGGTTCTCGGTACATCTGGTTCGGTACACCGCGATCGTTCGACTCGTTCACGTTCATCTTCCGCTCGAACGATCACGGGTTGTTTCAGGTCCACGCGTATCCGTTCGAAGGGGCGATGAGCACGTTTATCGTCGAGTGCACCGAAGAGACGTGGCGGCGCGCCGGCCTCGACCTCGCGGGCGAGACCGACAGCATCTCCTACTGTGAGAAGTTGTTTGCTCCCGACCTGACCGGCGCGCCGCTGTTGTCGAACGCCTCGAAGTGGATCAGCTTCGTGACGGTGCGCAACACACGCTGGCGCCACGAGAACGTCGTGCTTCTGGGCGACGCCGCACACACCGCTCACTTCTCTATCGGGTCCGGAACGAAGCTTGCCATGGAAGATTCGATCGCATTAGCCAACGCCATAGAGGGCACCGACGGCCTTGACGCGGCGCTCGCCGATTACGAACTCGAGCGAAGGCCGCGCGTGGAGCGTTTGCAGGAGGCCGCGCGTCAGAGCCAGACGTATTTCGAGAACACGGAACGGTACGCGGATCTGGAACCGTTGCAGTTCGTTTTCCACCTTCTCACTCGGAGCGGTCGCGTCGACTACAACGGGCTGCGAGTGCGCGACGAGTCGTTTGTTGGTGCGGTCGACCGTTGGTTCGCGCGCCGAGGCGGCGCGCCGACCCGGGTTGCCCCGCCCCCGGCGTTCGTCCCGGTCCGGGTTGGCCCTGCCCATCTGGGAAACCGCATCGTCGTCTCAGCGCGCCCGACGTACGCCGCGGTGGACGGCGGGATCGGACCGGGGGTGGGGACGGAGCTGAGGCGAGCGGCTGCAACCGGCGCGGGGCTTGTGCTGACGGAGATCGTGGCCGTCTCAGGGAGCGGGCGCATCACGAGCGGCTGTGCCGGTATCTACGACCCCTCGCACACAGCCGCGTGGACCGATGTGGTTGCGGAGGTGCGCCGGGAGTTCGCGGGAGCCGGAATCGGCATCAGAGTGGGTCACTCGGGGCGGCGCGGTTCCACCATGCCGCGGACCAACGGCTGCGACATTCCGCTCCCTGACGGCTGGGAGTTGGCTGCGCCGTTCGCCCTCCCATACACGAAGAGAAGTCCCGTGCCGGTCGCCCTGGAGCCCGACGACATGCCGCAGATCGTGGAGCAGTTCGCCGCCGCGGCGCGCGCCGCGAGCGATGCGGGCTTCGACGCGTTGTTCGTGGATATGGCGCGCGGCTACCTGCTCGGGAGCTGGCTGTCTCCGCTCACGAACCGGCGCGCCGACGACTTCGGAGACGATCTCCAACGGAGGCTCCGGTTTCCACTCGAGGTTTTCGCCGCGGTGCGCGCGGCGTGGCCGAACGACCGTGCGATCGGAGCGACTATCAGCGCGATGGATTGGGCGCGCGGGGGAGCCACCGTCGAGGATGCGATTGTCGTGGCGCGGACGCTGCGCGACGCAGGCTGTGATGTCGTAGAGGTGACCGCAGGAGGGACGGTGGAGCGAACCCGACCGCTCTACGATCCCTACTACCTCGTCTCGTACAGCGATCGCATCCGAAACGAAGCCGCGATAGGGACGGTCGCGACCGGCGCGATCACTTCCGTGGATCACGCAAATACGATCCTCGCGGCAGGGCGCGCCGATCTGTGTGTCCTTCTGGACGGCAAGTGATCGAATTCGACGGGCTGGTCTGCGACCTCGACGGCGTGGTCTACAGGGGCGATCGTGTCATCGAAGGCGCGCCCCAGGCTCTTGCGGCGCTGCGCGCTCGCGGCGTACGGATCGTGTTCTGCACGAACAACTCTCGGTCGACCGTCGGGCAGTACGTCGAGAGGTTCCGCCGGCTGGGGATCCCTGTATCGGCGGAGGAGATCCTCACTTCCGGCGGAGTGACAGCGGAGGTCCTCGCGGAGCGGGGGGCTGTCGGCAAGACGGCACTGGTGGTGGGCGGCGACGGGATCAGCGAGCCCCTCGCCGAGGCGGGGCTGCATGTGGTGGAGCCCGCCTTCGACGGAGGGGTCGACTACGTTGTCGTGGGTCTCGACGTCGATTTCACGTACAACGCGATGCGGTCGAGCGCTCGAGCCGTGCGCAACGGCGCTGCCCTCATCGCGACGAACGGCGACGCCACGTTCCCGGCGCCCGACGGCTTGTGGCCTGGGGCGGGTGCGATCCTGGCATCGATAGAGGCCGCATCCGGAGGGCGCGCGGAGGTCATGGGGAAACCACACCCACCGACGATGGCCGCGGCGGCGCGCCGCCTCGAAGGATGTAAGCGCATCGCAGCGCTAGGGGACCGGCCCGACACCGACCTTGCCGGGGGCGTGGCGCTCGGATGGATGACCATCCTCGTCACGTCCGGAGTGACGGCTCCGGAAGACGCTGCATCAGTGGTTCCGAAGCCGGACCACGTCCTGCCGAGCATCGCCGCCCTGGCCCAGAGGGACTTCCGGGGTTAGCGTGTAGCGATGACCGTTCGTCGCGAGCAAGAACTTGCAGCGCTCCGCCGTGTCGGGCGCGCAGTGCGCGCGACTATCGATCGAATGGCAGCCGTCCTCCGACCCGGGGTGACGACGGCCGAGCTCGACAAGGTTGGTGCGGACGTCCTTGCAGAATTCGGCGCGCGCTCCGCCCCGAATGTCTTCTACGACTTCCCTGGAATCGCGACCATCAGCGTCAACGAGGAGGCGGTCCACGGGATCCCCGGAGCGCGCGTGATCCGCCCCGGCGACGTGGTGAAGATCGATGTGACTGCCGAACTCGACGGCTACCTAGCCGATGCGTGTACGACGGTGTGTGTCCCGCCTGTCTCGAAGAGGGCCGCTGCACTCGTGCATGCGGCGCAGTCCGCACTCGACGCGGCGATCGGCGCGGTGAAGGTGGGTGCGCCGGTGAACTACATCGGGCGCGCCGTGGAGGAGGATGTCTCCAGGCACGGCGTGCGGATCCTGCGGTCGTTGAGCGGCCACGGGACCGGCCGGCGAATCCACGAGGAGCCGACCGTCCACAACTACTTCGTGCCGGGGAACAAAGCCGTGCTGCGTGAAGGTCTCGTCCTGGCGATTGAGCCCATCCTCGCCGAGTCGACGGCAGATGTCGTCACAGGCTCGGACGGCTGGACAATAAGCACTGCGGATGGAAGCCTGTCGGCGCAGTTCGAACACACGGTGGTCGTGACGCGGCGAGGCCCCATTCTCCTGACGGCGTAGCGTCTACCAGCGCGGCTCCCAGGACGGCGGCGGACGCCGCCTCTGTGGTCGGCCGCCGAGCAAGAAGATGCCGATCACTCCGAACACAAATCCGCCGACGTGAGCGAGCCACGCGACCGCGCTTGCCCCCCCGCTCGCTTCCTGAACCCCGATGAGGAACTGGTACACGAACCACAAGCCAAGCACCGCGAGCGCCGACATCTGAATGACCGTCCAGATGATGAATATGGGAAGCAACACGTTCACCCGCGCGTGCGGATACAACACGATGTACGCGCCCATAACAGCGGCTACAGCGCCCGATGCACCGACGGTGGGCAACTGTTCGCTCAAGTTCGGCAAGATGTGAGCGAATGCCGCGGCGAAGCCGCCCAATAGATAGAAGACCAGGAACTTCGTGTGTCCGAGGTAGTCCTCGATGTTGTTACCGAAAACCCACAGAAAAAGCATGTTGCCGATGATGTGCAGGAATCCCGCGTGCAGGAACGTCGAGAACAGAATGGCTCCGAGCAACGACGTGATGCTGCGATCGGGGATAGTGATCCGTTGTCCGGTGAAGGGGCTGCGGAAATCACCGGCGGGGCAATCGACGGCTTCGTCTCCAAACGCCTGCGCGGACTGACACGGAAGGGGAGCGTTCTCGAAGAAGAAGTCCTGTGCCTCGCGACTCTGCCCGAAGCCCGGCTCAACAAAGAAGAATAGAACCGCGTTGACGATGATCAGGCCGATGGTGATGACCGGCGTCGTCTTCGTCGGATTGTGGTCCGAGATCGGTATGAGGTTGATCACGCCGTCGAGTATAGGAAGCGTGTAGATTTCCGAGGATCGCGGCCTAAGGAGGAAACATGATGGACGAACTGCGCAGGATGGCGATCTTCGGGTCCGGGATGGTCGAGCTGACCAAGGGGCGCGCGGAAAAGATCGTCAGGGATCTCGTTAAGGAGGGTGAGGTCCGCCGCAAGCAGGCGTCGTCGGTCGTGAAGGAACTCATGGAGACGAGCCGCGCCAATCGCAAAGAACTCGTCCGATTCGTGCGCGCCGAGATGCAAAACCAGATCGAATCCATGGGACTTGCCACCAAACGCGACGTTGAGCGCCTGGAGCGAAGGGTGGCCCGGATGGAAGTGAACCTCGCCGAGGCGAGTTCCCCTCGCAAGACGACGGCACGCAAGACAAGCTCACGCAAGAAGACCACCGAGCGGAAATCGACGGCCCGCAAGACAACCGCCCGAAAGTCGGCGGCCAAGAGGACCACCTCGGGCTCTCAGGGCGGCGCCGGATTGCCGGCCGACGCTGAGAGGTCCACGGAATGAGTGGCCCGCCGGGGTTTAATCACGTTATGAACCATCACATTGAGCGAGAGAACCCCTCTGAGGGCGGGATCCCGAGTGGGGACATTGAGTCCGACGCTCGCCGGAAGCTCGAAGCAGCTGAGGAAAACACCGACGGCGAGCGCCTCGAGGTGCTCGAGCAGCTCTACAAGGATCTCGAGGGCGCGCTGGAATCCTGAGCCATGGCGAAGCGGGCGCGCCTGGATGCTGAGCTCGTCCGGCGCCGTCTGGTTGCGTCACGCACAGAGGCCCAGCGGGCAATACAAGCCGGGACCGTTGTGGTGAACGGAGTTCCCGCGACCCGGGCTGCCACCCTGGTTGCAAACGATGCCCGGGTCGAACTCACTTCGGAACCGAGCCCGTTCGTATCGCGCGGGGGGTCGAAGCTCGACGGCGCGCTCGAGCGCATGGACGTCCGAGTTGCGGGCCGGCGGTGGCTTGATGCGGGTGCTTCGACTGGGGGTTTCACCGACCGGCTCCTCAAGGGTGGAGCAACGGCGGTGATCACGGTCGATGTCGGCTACGGCCAGCTCGACTGGTCCCTGAGAAACGACCCTCGGGTGATCGTCCTCGAACGAACCAACGTGCGCAACCTCTCCGCAGCCGACCTGCCGTGGCGCCCCGGTGCCGCGGTTGCGGATCTCTCCTTCATTTCCCTGACTCTGGTGCTGCCCGCGCTCAGAGCGGTCGTCGTGGAAGATGGTGACTTCGTGTTGCTTGTAAAGCCACAGTTCGAGGTGGGACGGGACGCGGTCGGCCCCGGCGGAGTAGTGCGCGACCCCTCCCTGTGGCGGCGCGCGGTTCAGCGGGTCGTGGACTCGGCCGGCGAGCTGGGCCTCGGCGTGGCGGGAGCGGCTCCATCACATCTTCCCGGCCCGGCGGGCAACCGGGAATTCTTCGTCCACTTGCGATCGGGCGGTTCCGTAGACGTTTCGGTGCTCGACGAGGTCGTCGACGAGGTGGCGCCGTGAACGTCGGGCGTGTGGCAGTAGTCACCCATTCCGGTAAGCCGGCGATCGCCCGGACCAGAGATCAGCTCGTCGCGTGGCTCGACGAACGGTCGATAGAGGTCTCGGAGGAAAACCCCGATCTGGTCGTGTCACTTGGGGGAGACGGGACAATGCTCCGGGCCGCCCAGGTCGCGCACGGATGTGACGCGCCGCTGCTCGGAGTGAACCTCGGCCGCCTGGGGTACCTCGCCGAGGTGGACGCCGGAGAGCTGTTTCCGGCGCTCGACAAGATCGTCTCGGGGAACTTCCACATCGAAGAGCGCATGGTGCTCAGGTGCGAGGAGGCCGACGGATCGAATCAGTGCATCGGCCTCAACGAGGTGCTTGTGGAGCGCTCCTCCCGACAGCGCCTGGTGCGGCTGAACGTTTCGATCGGCGGCGAGCGGCTTGCCGCTTTCAATGCGGATGGCGTGATCGTTGCAACTCCGACGGGCTCGACCGCCTACGCCCTGAGTGCCGGGGGCCCGATCGTCTCCCCCCGGGCGCAGGTCCTCGTCCTCGTGCCGGTCAGCGCACATATGATCTTTTCCCGGCCCTTCGTTCTGGCTCCGGACGACATCGTGGAGGTCCAGGTTGATGAGGAGAGCGATGAGGCCGTCTACGCGTGCGACGCCGCCGCCGGGGTGAGGCTCGTTCCGGGAGACAAGATCGTCGTGCGGCGCCACTTCCGCCCGCTGATGATGGTCCGCCTGTCCGGGCCCGGATTCCTGGAGCGGCTCCGCACCAAGCTGGGGCTTCCCGGATAGAGGCCGGCGGCGCCCGGCGCTCCATGTCCGGCGAAAGGGTGGCCAACAAGTGTGCGCCGGATAGCAGGAGGTTGCGGGGCGCTCCCGCTTAGGATCATCCAAATGCTCAACGAGCTCGTGGTCGAAGAGCTCGGCGTCATCAAGCGGGCCGAGCTGATCCTCGACCGAGGTTGTAGCGCCCTCACCGGGGAGACGGGCGCCGGGAAGACACTGGTGGTGGCCGCCCTCTCGCTACTGCTCGGGGCCAGGGGTGACCGATCGCTGGTGCGAACCGGCGCGCCCGAGGCGCGGGTCGAGGGACATTTCTCGATCCCGGCGAACCACCCCGCCGCGGATCTCCTTGTCGCGCACGGAATCCTCGACAAAATCGCCGGAGACAATGCAGTAGAACTCGTCATATCTCGGACAATTCCGGCCGACTCTCGGGCCGGCAAAGCCCGCATCAACGGGCGGCTCGCAACGGTGACGCTCCTTGCGGACGTGGGCGTAACGCTGGTGGAGATCGCCGGACAGCACGAACACCAGCGGCTCGGGTCATCGTCCCACCAACGGTCGTTACTCGACCAGTTCGCCGGCGCCGACTCCGTAGCGCTGGCCGAACGGGTCGCCGACGCGGTGGCGCAGGCAGCCGCGGCTGCAGCCAGGGCCGCGGACCTCAGGGCTTCGGAGCGCGAGCGGAGCCGGGAGCTCGATGTGCTCAGGTACGAGATCAACGAGATCGAGAGCGCCGCCATACGGCCCGGGGAGACGGCCGAATTGTCGGCGGAAGCGTCCCGTCTCGAGCACGCGGAGACGATCGCGGCATCCCTTCACTCCGCCGCAGAGGCGCTCCGCGGTGAAGGTGGCGCCGAGGAGCTCGTGGCCGGAGCCGCTGCAGGCCTGCGGACGGCAGAGGCCCTCGACCCGGAGCTGACGGCACTGGCCGACCGTCTGATCGCGACCGGCTACGAGCTGGCCGATATCGGCGACGACCTCATTCGCCGCAGCGCCCCGCCCGATCCCGATGCCCTCGAAGAGGTGCGAACACGCCTCGCAGTCCTGGCGCGTTTGGGTCGCAAGTACGGTGACGACGAGGCCGAAGTGCTTGCCTATCTCGATCGCGTCCGCAGGCGAGCGGACGAGCTGGCCGGCCTCGAAACTGACCTGGAGCAGACGGAGGGGACGGCGCAAGAGTTAATGCGGGTGGCGGAGGATTTGGCGGAGCGCCTGAGCGCCGAGCGCCGCTCCGCCGCACCCAGGCTCGCTCGCGCGGTCGAGGAGCTGCTCGGCGACCTTGCGCTCGGCGGAGCGACCTTCGAGGTCGCCGTGGAGGATCGCCCTCTGTACGAAGGAGGGAGGGAAGCCGTCGAGTTCCGCGTGGCGACCAGCGACGGCGAGGCCCTCCGGCCCGTGGCCAAAGTGGCGTCCGGAGGGGAGCTGTCTCGAATCGCCCTCGCGCTCCACCTCCTTACGGCTTCGGAGAGTGCGCACACCACGGTGTTCGACGAGGTTGATGCGGGGGTGGGCGGCCGTGCGGCACAGTCCGTCGGGCGCGCGCTCGCAGATCTCGCCCGAGGCACCGGTGGGCAGGTTCTTGTTGTGACGCATCTTCCTCAGGTCGCGGCCTTCGCCGACCGGCACTTCCGCGTGAACAAGCTTGACGACGGCGGCCGATCCACGGCTTCGGTCGAAGAGGTGTTCGGAGACGAACGAGTAGCCGAGCTGTCGCGCATGCTGGCGGGGTTGCCGAAAAGCGAACGGGCGCGTGAGCACGCTCAGGAACTGCTCGAGCTCGCCAGGGCGGGTGCCGCATGATCCGGTGGGCGCGCCGCAAGCGCCCCTCCGAGCCTCCGGAGCCGGGCGTCATTCGCGGCACGGCCAGGGTGGACCACCGCACGAAGAATCTCCTCGTCCGCCTCCTGCCGGGGGATGTTGCGGCGATCGACCACGAGGACATCGACCGCATCGCGGCTGAGGGGCTCATCCAGCGAGGCCCGGCCGCAGTAGTGAACGCACGGCGCTCGTCCACCGGTCGGTATCCAAATCTCGGGCCGCTGCTGCTCGTTTCGGCGGGGATTCCGGTCATCGACGACGTCGGCCCCGAGGTCATGGACATCCCCGAAGGCGCGACGCTGTTGATCGAAGACGGGCGCATCTATCGGGACGAGATCGGCCGCGTCGAGGTGGGAAAGGGGACCGTACTGACGCTCGACGCGGTCGAACATACCCTCGATCAGGCCAAGCAGGGGATAGCAACAGAGATCGAGCGCTTCGCCGAGAACACCATCGGCTACATCAAGGACGAGCGCGACGTCCTCATCGAGGGCGTCCGCCTTCCG
>DASQUP010000246.1:0-12958 GCA_035641235.1 Actinomycetota bacterium | reverse complement strand
CTGAACTCGGTGTGTCGGTAGACTCCTCGCCATGAAGCTAACCATCGAGTACTGCGTCAAGTGAGGCTATTCGCCTAGAGCCGTCGGTCTGGCGGAGCAGGTTCTCGCTGAGTTCGAGCGCGATTTGTCCGAACTCACACTAATCCCATCGGGGGGCGGAGTCTTCGAGGTCACCCTCGGCGACGACCTCATCTACTCGAAGAAGGCAACCGGGCGGCACGCCGAGTACGACGAAGTCCTGAAGTCGATCCGCTCCCGTATCTAGCCCGTTCTTTTCTTCTCTATGCGCCTGGTAGACGCTCTAGGAAGAAAAGAACGGGCTAGGCCTGGAGCATCTCGGCCAGTTCGAAGGCCAGGTCGAGGCTCTGGCGCGCATTGAGCCGCGGGTCGCACAGGGCCTCGTAGCGCCTGTCGAGGTGGGCGTCGAGGACCTCCTCGGCGCCGCCCAGGCATTCCGTAACGTCTTCGTGGGTCAGCTCGAGGTGAACGCCCGCAGGCGTCGTGCCCTCCTGCTGGTGGACGACGAAGAATCCCTTCAGCTCGGTGAGGATGTCGTCGAACCGGCGCGTCTTGAGCCCTCCCGATGTTGTGAACGTGTTGCCGTGCATCGGATCGCACACCCACGGTACTTCCCACCCGGCGCGCCGGACGGCCCGTACGATCGGGGGCAAAACAGTCTCGATGTTCGCGGACCCCATTCTGGCGACGAACGTCAGGCGGCCCGGCTCGTGGTCCGGATCCAGGCGGGCGCACAGCTCCAGCACCTCGTCCGGCTCGGCGGTGGGGCCGAGTTTGCACGCGATCGGGTTCCGAATGCCCGCGAGGAACTCGACGTGGGCGCCGTCCAGATTGCGGGTGCGCTCTCCGATCCACAAGAAGTGCGCCGAGCAGTCGTAGAACTCGCCGGTGAGGCTGTCCTGCCGTGTGAGCGCCTCCTCGTACCCAAGGATCAAAGCCTCGTGTGATGTGTAGAAGTCGACCTCGTGCAATGCGGAATCCGCACTCAGGTCGATCCCGCACGCCGCCATGAACCTTAGAGCGCGGTCGATCTGACGGGCGATGGCCTCGTATCGCTGTCCCTGCTTGCTTCCGGCAACGAACTCCTGGTTCCAGACGTGGATCTTCGAGAGATCTGCGAACCCCCCCTTCGTCAGCGCTCGCAGCAGGTTGAGCGTTGCCGCGCTCTGGTGATACGCGCGCACCAACCGTCGGGGATCGGCGCGCCGTGCCTCGCGATCGAATGGGGAATCGTTAACCGCATGGCCCCGGAACACAGGTAGCTCGACGCCGCCGATCTCCTGGTGCGCCGCCGACCGGGGCTTGGCGAACTGGCCGGCGATGCGGCCGATCTTCACCACGGGCAGGCCGCCTGCATAGGTCAGCATGACCGCCATCTGGAGGATGATCTTCAGCTTGTCCCTGATGGCGTCGGCGGAGAACTCCTGGAAGGACTCAGCGCAGTCGCCCGCCTGGAGTATGAAAGCCTCGCCGCGCGCCGCGCTCCCCAGCGATGCCTTGAGCGTCCGGGCCTCGCCCGCAAACACAAGCGGAGGAAGGGAGCGGAGCTCCCGCTCTACATCGGCGAGCGCGTCCGCATCGGGCCACTCCGGCTGCTGCCGGGCGACCCTGATGCGCCAGGAGGAGGGGGACCAATCGTTCACGCTCCAATGCTCGCGTGTTCGAGAGGCTGCGCAAACCAGGTTTGGATGGCACGATTGGCCTGTGACCACCACCGCCCTTGTATCAATCGAGGAGATCGAGGATGCGCGCCGGCGCTTGAAGGGCGTGGCGGTGCTCACCCCGCTGGATCGGTCTCGGGCGCTGTCGGATCGCACGGGCGGGGAGGTCTTCATCAAGTGCGAAAACCTCCAGCGCACAGGCTCGTTCAAGATTCGTGGGGCCTTCAATCGCATCAGCCGCCTGAGTCCCGAAGAGCGGGCTGCCGGCGTCGTCGCAGCCTCCGCTGGGAATCATGCGCAGGGCGTCGCCCTCGCTGCGTCGCTGTCCGAATGCCCCTCGACCGTCTTCATGCCGGAGGATGCCGCGCTGCCGAAAGTCGAGGCGACGAAACGCTACGGAGCCGAGGTGGTCTTGACCGGGAAGGACATCGGAGCGGCCCTTGGGGCGGCGATCGAGTACGCGGAGCTGAAGGAAAAGGTCTTGGTCCATCCCTTCAACCATCCGCACATCATTGCCGGGCAGGGCACTATCGGCTGCGAGATCGTCGAACAGCTACCGGAGGTCGGGACCGTCGTCGTACCGGTCGGAGGAGGAGGTCTCATCTCCGGTGTGGCGGCGGCGGTAAAGGCGCTGAAGCCAAAGACGCGCCTCATCGGCGTGCAGGCCGCAGGCGCAGCCGCCTTCCTGCCCTCGCTCGACAAGGGCGAGCCCGTGACCCTCGAGCATCTCACCACGATCGCCGACGGCATCGCGGCGAATACGCCGGGCGAACTCACGCTTGCTCACTGTCAGGCGCTCGTTGACGAGGTCGTCACGGTTAGCGACGACGCGATCGCCGAAGCGCTCGTCTTCACGGCTGAACGAATGAAGCTGGTGCTCGAGCCCGCCGGCGCTGCCGGTGTAGCGGCAACGATGTTGTATCCGCGCCTGATGGATGCTCCGGTCCTCGTGCTCCTTTCGGGCGGCAACATCGATCCACTGTTGCTGCTCCGGGTGATTCGCTTCGGGTTGAGCGCGGCGGGTCGCTACTTCGCTTTCCACACGCGCATCCCCGATCGCCCGGGCGCGCTGCACAAACTTCTCGGCCTTATCGCCGAGCTCGGCGCCAACATCGTCGGAGTCGAGCACCACCGCGCCGGAGTACGGGTTCACGTCTACGACGTCAACGTGGCGCTGCAGATCGAGACGAAGGGCCCCGACCACATCGAGAAATTGGTTAGCCGCTTGGCCGAAGCCGGCTACGGAGTCGAACGTCTCTAAAGACCCGAACCGTTTGCACACATTCATCGGAGTCGGCGGTTCAGATCGAACAGTTCACTTCAGGCGCGTGATGCGGCCTTCCCCTCCTTCTTGGCTTGCTGGGCCCTGGCAGTAGGGCGAACTCCTGCGGGAGCTTCCATCGTTACCGCGCGGGCCATGGGATTCCTCCATGATCAGGACTTGTCTCTGGAATGGGAGAATGCAGCCCGCTGTTGAACCCAGCGGTAGACCCATTCACTGGGGTTTTCTGTCCATTGGGCCCCGCCCTTGACCTATTGTGAACTCAGATGTCCGAACTTGATCAGCAGCAAACCAACCGATTCGTTACCTCATGGCTGGCCGAAGACGTCGGCCGCGGGGATAGAACGACGGAAGCTGTCGTCGCTCCCAATGCCAAGGGGCGCGCGTCCATCGAGGCACGTCAGCCAGCCGTCCTCGCCGGGCTGGACGTCGCCGGGGCCTGCTTCGAGAACACGAGCGGCGCGGTCGAGTGGCTTCCTCTGCTCGATGATGGCCGGGTTGTCGACCCTGGAACGGTGTTGGTTCGACTCTCGGGATCACTTCGCACGATTCTGACTGCAGAACGTACGGCGCTCAACATCCTGGGACGTCTGTCGGGGATAGCAACGCTCACGCGCCGCTATGTTGATGAGATCAACGGAACCCCTGCCCAGATAGTGGACACACGAAAGACCACTCCGGGGCTCCGCATCTTCGAGAAATATGCTGTCCGAGTCGGGGGTGGCCGCAATCATCGCTTCGGGCTCGACGACGGCGTTCTCATCAAGGACAACCACATCGCCGCCGCGGGTGGGGTGTCGGAGGCCGTGCGCCGCGCTCGGGCAGGCGTCCCGCACGGGCTGCGCATCCAAGTCGAGGTGACCAATGTGACCGAGCTCGATGCCGCGCTGTCCGCCGGTGCGGATGCGGTACTGCTCGACAACATGACCCCTGAGCAGGTGTCGGATGCGGTTACCCGCGCCGGTGGAAAGGTTGTCTTGGAGGCCTCGGGCGGAGTTACCCTGGACAACGTTCGTGCGTACGCGGAAACCGGCGTCGATCTGATTTCAATCGGTGCGCTGACCCACAGCGCGGTATCTGTAGACCTTTCATTGGAGGTTGAGCCAATTGACGCTGCTTAGTCCCGAGGCACAGCGGTCGGGAATCGATCAGGCATGGGCGGACGAAGTCCGCAGGATTGCTCGGGAGCAAGATGCGGTCATCCTTGCCCACAATTACCAAGTGCCGGCGATTCAAGACGTTGCCGATCACGTTGGTGACTCACTGGAGTTGTCCCGCATCGCGGCGGAGGTCGATCAGTCCACGATCGTTTTCTGCGGAGTTCACTTCATGGCCGAGTCGGCAAAGATCCTGGCTCCCGAGAAACGGGTACTGATTCCGGACAAGGACGCAGGCTGTTCGCTTGCCGCTTCGATCACCGCTGATCAGCTGCGCGCCTGGAAAGCCGAACACCCCGGCTCGGTTGTTGTGATGTACGTAAACACTTCGGCCGAGGTCAAAGCAGAGACCGATTACTGCTGCACGTCTGCGAACGCCGTCAAGGTCGTCGAGTCAATCCCGGCCGACCGCAAAATCCTTTTCGGTCCCGACATGTTTTTGGGCGCTCACGTCGAGCGGATGACGGGCCGGAAGCTCGAAGTGTGGATGGGGGAGTGCCACGTCCACGCCGGGATTGAGCCCTCTGACATTCAAGACACGATGGCGGAACACCCGGACGCTGAACTCCTCATCCATCCGGAGTGTGGGTGCTCGTCGCAGTGCATGTACTTGCTCTCGACCGGAGACCTACCTGCCGACCGAACCTTCGTGCTCGGTACCGGTGGGATGGTTCGCCGGATGCGCGAGTCGAACGCAAAGGAATTCATCATCGCGACGGAGACCGGAATGCTCCACAGACTGCGGCAGGAGAATTCGCGCGCTGAGATGATCGCCGCCAACCCCGGTGCGGTGTGCGGCTACATGAAAATGATCACGCCGTCGAAGCTGCTCAGGTGCCTCGAAACCGGAACGGACGAGGTCGACGTCCCGGAGGAGATCGCGTCCCGGGCGCGCCTCGCAATCGAGCGAATGATCGCCATCGGATAAAGCCGGCTCCCAACGCTAGCTGCCACAAAGCCTCGCTGCGGGCGGCGGCGAACTCCTCGGGCTCCAAACCGTTTTTGAGTCGCCCTGCGGGCTCGCCGCCGTCCTCGCTCAGCGTCGCGGTCGGACGTAGCGATCCTCGCGGCTCCAAACGCTGCGCAGCTTGTATCGCTTGACCTCCCCCTGGCCTACCTGGTATTCCCAGGTGCCTCTGTTGATGAAGTTCATTAGAGGGAGGCATGATGAAACTGAGGCGCTACAGGGGGCGGCACCTCAAACGTCCTCCGGTGCGGCGCGGGCCGGCGGTCGTGGGGACGGCGGCCGCCATGTGGATGGCCGGCTCCCAGGTCGCTCACGCAGGCGTCCACGTGGTCCGGAGAGGCGAGACGCTCTCGGGAATCGCGCGCCGCTACGGAACGACGGTCGAGCAGCTAGCGCGGGCGAACAGCATCTCCGATCCAAACTTCATCGTTGCGGGACAGCGCCTGGCCGTCTCCGGCTCGGCCGGCTCAGGTACGGCCACCACCACCCACACCGTCAGTGCCGGTGAGACCCTCTCCTCCATCGCGGCGCGCTACGGGACTTCGACGGCAACCCTTGCCCGGCTCAACCGTTTGAAGGATCCGAACCTCATCATCGCCGGGAGCACGCTGCGTGTTCCGGTCGGATCATCGGCCGGCGCGCCGGCCGCAGTAGGAGCCGACATCGAGTCCGTGCTCGAGCAAGGAGCGGCCGCATACGGCGTGGAGTCGGCTCTGGTCAAAGCCGTCGCATGGCAGGAGAGCGGCTGGCAGCAGAAGGTCAAATCAAAGGCCGGTGCAGTCGGCGTCATGCAAGTGATGCCCGCCACCGCGCGCTTCGTCAACTCGGTGCTCGGTACGGGAAGCCTCGACGTAAAGTCCGCGGGCGACAACGTCCGGCTCGGAGTCCGATACCTCAAACACATGGTCGACACGATGCCGAACGAACGTAAGGCGTTGGCCGCCTACTACACCGGCCCGCGCGCGGTCGGAAAATCGCTCACCAAGGAACAGAAGCGCTACGTGGATGCGGTCCTTGCCCACAGGGAGAGGTTCCGCTAGGAGGTCGAAGGCTCGGCGCGCCGAGAAGGCGTCGCGACCACTGCCAACACCGCGCCGATGAGGGCGACCACTCCTCCGATCGCAACGAGCGTGATACCGAGTCCCGGATCCGGATCGCCCACGATCTCCATGCGGCGCGAGATGGATGAGTCGAGACTCCCAACCGAACGGTAGGCGGCAAAACCAATCGCTCCCACGAACATCGCAGCGATGAACGCCAGCCACGCGAAGCTGCGCCGCTTGGCGATCGCGAGTGCAACGGCGGCTCCGGCAAGGACCGCTGACCCAACGATCACGTACCACCCGTCCGAGGCGTCGACTCCGCTGTAGGGGGCTCGGATCACAGGCTCTTCGATCTCCTCACCACCGAAGTCGGCCTCCGGATCGATGCTGGGTCGGGCGCTGATCGTTACCCAATCCAGGAACGAACCCGCGATCGCGATTCCGGCGGCGACGATCAGCATAGCCACCGCAACAATAAGCGCCCGGTCGAAGTAGTCGCTTCGGGAGTAGTCGGACATGGACGGTAGCCTACAGGCGTGACCACGAAGCGACGGTGCCTGCTCGCCCTGCATGCGCATCCGGACGACGAGTCGTCGAAGGGCCCGGGCACAATGGCGCGCTACGCAAAACAAGGCGTTCGCGTTGCCCTTGTTTGTGCGACCGGCGGCGAGGAGGGTGACATCCTCAACCCGCGCATGGACCGTCCCGGGATCAAGGAACGGATGACGGAGTTGCGCCGCGCCGAACTCGAGACGGCGTGCGACATCCTTGGTGTCGAACACATCTACCATCTCGGTTACCGCGATTCGGGAATGCCGGGCGCGGAGTCCAACAAGCGCCCCGATGCATTTTGTAAGGCGGATCCGGATGAAGTGGTGGAGCGCCTCGTCGGCATCATCCGGGCCGAGCGACCCGAGGTTGTGCTCGCGTATGACGAGTCCAAGGGCTATCCGCACCCGGATCACGTCCGAGTCCATGAGCTCGGGACGCGCGCCTGGCGCGAAGCCGGGGACGCCGGCAAGTGGCCCGATTCCGGCGCGCCGTGGCAGCCGGCGAAGCTCTATTACTTTGCCGCGTTCACCCGGCAGCGCACCGAGAAGCTGCACGCAGCGGCACAGGAAGAGGGCATCGAGAGTCCTTACAGGGAGTGGCTCGAGCGGTGGGACGAAAACGGATTCGAGGACCCCGAGATCACCTCGAAGATCGACGTCGGGGAGTTCATAGAGCTGCGGTCAAAGGCTCTTCTCGCACACGCTACTCAGATCGACCCCGAGAGCTCGTGGTTCGCCATCCCCGACGACCTGCACCGGCGTGTGTATCCATGGGAGGACTTCACTCTCGTCGAGTCCACCGTCGACGTCGAGCTTCCCGAAGACGACCTCTTCGCTTCGATCCCGGACTAGAGTCCTATTCGTCTCTTCTGCAGTGTCTCCTCGACGACCGCGGCGATCTCGTCGCCCAGGAGTTCGTCTTGTTCCAGCAGCGCATCTCGGAGCGCCCGCACGAGGTCCCGGTTGTTCTCCAGCAGGTAAGCGACCTGGTCCTTGTGCCGCCGCAGGATGTCCTCGACCTCACGTTTCGTGTCGTCGTTGGTGAGGATCTTGGCGACGATGTTCGCAGAGTGACCGGCGCCGTTGTCCACGGCCTCGTACGAGACGAGTGACGATCCCATTCCGTAGGAGCCGACCATCTGCGCGGCAAGCGTCGTCGCCGCGGTGAGATCCGATGACGGGCCCGTCCCCGACTCACCGAAGAAAAGTTGCTCTGAGGCCATGCCGGCAAGTGCGATCTTGAGCGTCGCCTCGAGCTCCGATTTCGTCCGCGTGAAACGCTCCTCCATGTCGGAATGTGCGAGGAGTCCGAGGGCCTGCCGGCGTTTGATGATCGAAAGGACTTCGAGTCTCCTCTCGGTGGCGCAGAGGTACGCGGCTACCGCGTGTCCCGCTTCGTGGGTGGCGATGATCTCGCGCTCGCGTTCGGTGTAGGCAACCGGGTGCGCAAGGCCGATCTCTTCGGACAGTCGTGCCCGCTGCACGTCGCGCCAGTTCAGCTGCCGCCGGCCATCGCGCAGCGCCCACACCAGTGCCTCGTCCAGGACGTGCTCGAGCATTGCGGGCGAATAGCCGAGGGACATGGATGCAAGTTCCTCGCGCAGATCCACACGATCCATGTCCTCTGCATGGGCGCGCCGGTTCAAGAAGTAGTCGATGAGCTCGCGCCGCCCGGCCCGGGAGGGCAGGTCGAAGTACAGGGTGCGGTCGAAGCGTCCAGGCCTCAACAGCGCGGGGTCGAGGTCCTGTGCCCGGTTCGTCGCCCCGATGATCAGAACGTTGTTGTATTCGCCGCGGCCCTTCTTCAGCTGACGGCGGGCCGGAAGGAACAGGTTCACGAAATCGAAGAACGAGTGCTTGGCCTTCCCCCAGAAAGGCGGCTCGTCGAACGACTGGAGCTGCACCAGCAATTCGTTGACGATCCCCTCGGTGCCGCTCGTCATCGTCTTGAACACCTGCATGCGGTGGCCCGAGAACGAATCCACGCCTCCGCGCGAGCTTCCGACGGCGTCGATCTCCTCTATGAATCCGATGGCGCCGCCCTCCTTGCGAGCGGCCTTCTTGATGATCTTGAAGAACCCGCGGATCTTTCGGGCGGTTGCTCCGTAGAACATCGACTGGAACGCGGGCGCCGAGACGAAGAAGAAAGGAACTCCGGCCTCGGCGGCCATCGCCTTTGCCATGTGGGTCTTGCCCGTCCCGGGTTTTCCTTCGAACAAGATTCCTCGGCGGGGATTTCCTCCGAGTTCTTCCTTGAACGTCTTGTAGGTCAGGAAGATCTGCAGGGTGCGGGTGACCTCCTCGAGCACGATGTCCAGGCCCTTCACGTCCGGGAAGCGAACCGAGATCTGATCCGGGCTGAACCGCACGTGGGGGGAGCGGGCGTTGACCAGGAGGGGGAGCAGCACCGCCGAGCCGATCACCACGAGCATCATCACCGGGAAGAGCCAGATCCAGGCGTCGGCGCCGATGCTCGGCCACCCAAACTCCAGCGGGCGCCCCTCGATGACCCGCTTCACGAGGTAGGCGCCGATGATGAGGGTCAGATAGAAGAGGTAGCGCAGCCGTCGCTGGCGGTTGCGTTCGCGGATGTGCTCGACGTCGGCGCGGTGCTCCGCGGCGACCGTGTGAAAGGTGTCCGCGGGCTTACCCGGCTTGGCCTTGGCCTTTGGCCCCGCCTTGCCCTGCTGCGCCGCCTGTTCCGCCGGCGGGGCCTGAGTCGATTCCTCGTGGTCCAAAAGTGCGCGCTCCAGTCCGTTTAACCCGCGCTCGCCAAGAGCCGGGGGCAGGAAGATTTTGCCATGCTCCCAGCGTAGGCGAAAGGCCCTTTAGTAAAGGGTCGGACCGCCGGGGTCTTTACCTTTAGCGGATCGAGGCAAAAGGGCAAGGGGGACGAGGAAAAAGGGGGCGGCGGCGGCGGCGGCCAGGGCCTCCGCAAGCCCGATCGGGGCAAATGCCACGGACTCGGGGACCGGTTCCGCCAGGAGTAGGCCGGTTCGGTAGACAAGGGTACCCACGGCGAAGGCGAGGACGGCGCCCGCGGCCAGGGTCGTGCGAGCGGTGTTCGGAGCCGGATGCCGCCACGCCGCGAGGCTGTGTCCCAGGGAGTTGAAGACCCGGGGAAGCCGTCCGGCGGCGTCGCTCTGGGCGACGCGCCTGACCGCCCCTGCCAATAGAGGGATGAGGGCAAGCTCGAGCACGATTACCGCCAGAAGGGCGCCTTGAGCACTCTCGAGGTCGGCCGCGCCGACCCCTCTCACGAACCTATCGGGGGGGAGTTCGGCGATCGCGGGGTGGAGCTCCCGCAGGCCGACTACTCTTCGGTACGCAAAGGCGCGCCCGACATGAAGCGGAACGGTGAACAGGGCCACGAGCAAAAAGAGCGTGGCGAAGTGGCGAAACGTAAAGCGAAGCGTCCAGTCGAGCGACATCCGCCGGAGTGTAGACGGAGCCGCTCCACAGGGCGCCTGGTTCTTTGTGCGATTGACCACGTAATAGGTGGTCAGAGAGCCAAAGAAGAGGCGATCCCGTAGGGTCCACGCATGCGGATTCTGCTGTGGCACGGCTATCTGCTGCGCGGCTCGGGCTCGAACATCTTCAAGGCCAACATCGTCCGTGCCTGGCGCGCCGACGGGCACGAGGTGCTGCTCATGTGTCAGGAGCGCGACGTCGAGGGGCTCGGCTTCATCGACGCCCACGGTGACTTCGCGCCGGATAATCGAAGCTTCACGACGGCGCCGACCAATGAACCCGGCGCCTCCGGCCTGGCAACGCTCGTGCGTCCGTCGATCGGCGAGGTCCTGCCCGTCTACGTGTACGACGAATACGAGGGTTTCACGGCCAAGTGTTATGTCGATCTCACAGACGACGAACTCAACCACTACGTCGAGACGAACACGACGGCCCTCATCACTGCCATCGAGGCCTTCAACCCCGATGTCATCATCACCAGCCACGAGGTGATGGGACCCTCGATCGCGCTGAAAGCGTGCACCGAAACCCGAACCACCTACACCGCACAGCTCCACGGCAGCGCGCTCGAGTACGCGGTCAAGATCGAAGAGCGCTACCGGCGCGCCGCGCAAGAGGGGCTCGGCGGAGCGACGACCGTCGTCGGGGGCAGCAACTACATGGTCAAGGAGGCCAGCTCCGTCATTCCGGGATGGGAGGAGAGGGCGGTTGTTGTCAATCCCGGATGTGATGTCGAGCTGTTCCAACCGCTCGAACGAACGCCCGGCGCGCCGGTCGTGGGTTACGTCGGCAAATTCATCCCGCAGAAAGGCGTGCACCATTTCCTTGCAGCCCTTGGGCTGGTGCGCGCCGAGAAAACAAAGTCCATAGTCGTCGGCTTCGGTGACTTGGACGGCCCCCTGCGAGCATTGTGGGGTGCCATGGTCTCGGGCGACGCACCCACTATGAGGATGATCGCCCGCGAGGGGAATCTCACCCAGCTCACCGAGTTCCTCAATTCGGGAGCAGTCGACCTGGAGTACTTCACGCGCGCCGCTCGCATCGACCTCGAGTTCACCGGACGCCTCGACCACGGCCCGTTATCTGCCGTGCTCCCCGAGATGGATGTTCTCGTCGTCCCGTCCATACTTGCGGAGGCATTCGGAATGGTCGCTGCGGAGGCCGCTGCGTGTGGCGTCCTGCCCGTAGTGCCCCTCCACTCCGGGATCGCGGAGGTGGGGATCGCTCTGGAAGAAGTCATAGGACGCCCCGGCCTCCTCCTGTTCGATCCAAACCACCCGATAGAGGACATCGCAGCGCGAATCGACGACATCCTGGCGATCACCTTCGAGGAACGCCGGGATCTGGCTGCCGCCGCTACGGAGCTCGCTCGAGAGCGATGGTCGTGGACGACGGTTGCTCGGCAGTTGCTGAATGCCGCTCTCGGCCCCGGCTAAAGGACTAGGGTGCTGGACTGATGACTGTTTTCTCATCGGATGGCACCGAAAACCGCATGAGGTGGGACCGCTCGCGCTCCGGCTTCATGGAGGCGTGGTACCTGACGCTCAACCACCGCGATTCCGGTTCCGGCCTCTGGCTTCGCTACACCGTCACGGCACCACGAGGCTCGGATCCCTACTGCGATGTCTGGGGAGTGTGGTTCGACCCGGACGGGAAACGGAATCTCGCCGCAAAACAGCGTTACTCCATCGATCATCTAGCCCCCGGCAACGGACGCGACGACGGAGCGCTCGTGCGGATCGGATCCTCGTGGCTCTCGGAGACACACACCGAGGGTGAGGTGTCGGATGGAGAGCGGACCATGGCTTGGTCTCTGGACTTCGAGCCCGCGGAAATGACCTTTCAGCACCTGCCTTCTCCGCTGCGCGGGCGCATTGAGAAGAGGGTGTCGACCGTTTGTGCACCGAATCTCTCGGTGCCCTTCGTTGGGTCCGTGACGGTCGACGACGAACTCTTTACTTTTCAAGGCGAACGCGGATGCCAGGGCCACCGCTGGGGCCGGAGGCACGCCCAATCGTGGGCGTGGGCGCACTGCTCCTCGTGGGAGGGCGGCGAGGACGCTGTGTTCGAAGCCCTTGCCGCGCGTTCCAAGATCGGAATGCTGCCGGTACCGACGATGACGTTCATATTCCTTACCTACGAGAATCAAGACATCGCGTTCAACGACTTCAAGTGGGCGCTCCGGGCGAAGAGTAGATACGAGATGCCTACATGGGCGTTCACCGCTCACAACGATGACTACAAGATCACAGGAGCGGCGCGCACCTCGGTGGACCGCCTTACACAAGTGACGTACGTGGATCCGGATGGGCTTCCCCGGTACTGCGCGAACTCGGAGATAGGTGATCTGGCTCTCGAGCTCTATCGCCGGGACGGTTCGGTGTGGCGGCATGCGGGAAGCCTCACGGCGTTGCACACCGCTCACGTGGAGTTCGGGCGCCGGGAACCTTTTTTCGAACTTCCAATCGCTCTGTAGAAGATGGGATCGGCCGTTTCGTTGCGTGAGGTAGTCGACGCCGACATCCAGGTCTTCTACGAGCACCAGCGCGATCCCGCATCGGTCAAGATGGCTGCGTTTCCTGCCCGGGACCGCGAGGCGCACGAACAGCACTGGGTCAAGATCACGAACGACCCCAAGGTCGTCACCCGGACCATCATGTTCGGTGACGAGGTTGCCGGGAACATCGGATGTTGGGTGCAGGACGACAAGAGGCTGATCGGCTACTGGATCGGCCGTGAGTTCTGGGGGAAGGGCATCGCGACGGCCGCCGTGGCACAGTTCGTCGCTCTCTTAGATGAGCGCCCTCT
>DASQUP010000245.1:0-3494 GCA_035641235.1 Actinomycetota bacterium | reverse complement strand
ATAACCGGCCGCGGCTTTTGCGACGTGTTCGCCGAATCTAGGTACACGAGAGGCTTGCCGTGCGCAAGCGTCTCGAAGATCGGAAAGTCCTTGCGGATCGTTTCGACGTCTAGCGACATCGCGGAACCCCTTTTTTCATCTTAGGCCGTTGCCTCCTGACCCGTGTCGACGTCGAGTACTTCCTCCTCCGACAAACCCAGCTCCTTGGCTAATCCAGCGTACCCCTCGGCTTCGAGTTTTTCGGCGAGCTCGAAACCGCCCGATTTCTCGATACGGCCGTTCATGAGGACGTGGACGGAACTCGGACGGATGTAGTTCAACAGGCGCTGGTAGTGAGTAATCAGGAGGATCCCGACGTCCTGTCCGGCGAGCTTGTTGACCCCCGCGGATACGTGTTTGAGGGCATCGATGTCGAGCCCGGAGTCAGTTTCGTCCATGATGGCGAGTTCCGGATTGAGAACCGCCATCTGCAGGATCTCGTTGCGCTTCTTCTCACCGCCGGAGAACCCCTGGTTCACGTAGCGATCGACGAGCTCGGACGGGATCTCCAGGAGGTCGATCTTCTCCTGGAGGTACATCCGGAACGCCATGGCGCTCTTCTGGTCGTCGGGATGGATGGCGTTGTAGGCCGTCCGTAGGAAGTTGACGACGGACACTCCGGGGACTTCGGTCGGGTACTGGAATGCGAGGAAGATGCCGCGCTGGGCGCGCTCGTCGGGCGCGAGTTCGAGTACGTTCTCACCTTTGTACAGGATCTTGCCTTGGGTGACCTCGTATCCTGGGCGCCCCGTGAGGACATAGGCGAGCGTGGACTTCCCCGAACCGTTGGGACCCATCAGCGCGTGGATGTCGCCCTTGTTGAGCGTGAGGTCGAGGCCCTTGATGATCTCGTTGCCCTCGACTTCCACATGAAGATCTTCGATCTGCAGGAGAGGCTCCGTCACGGCGTTCATCACTCCTCGGTAGTTCAGTTGTTCTCGGGCCCGACCATCACGCGGCCGCCCTCGACTTTGACTTGATATGTCATTACCGGCCGCGTCGCCGGGAGTATGCGGACTTCTCCGGACTGCACGTTGAAGTGCGAGCCGTGCAGGGGACATTCGACCTCGAGGTCTTCCGGCTCGAACTCGCCCTCGCTCAGGTACGCCTCCTCGTGTGTGCAGATGTCGTGCACCGCGTAAACGTCCTCGCCGACTCGATAGAGTCCAATGGGCTCTCCGCGGACGACCACCTGTTTCATGCCGCCGTCGGGGATCTCCTCCAACGTAGCCACGAGTTCGTAGTCCGCCACCTACACCGCCACCTCTAGCATTTGCTCGCCTTCGACCTTCTTGGAGATGGCCGCAGAGAGCTCCTCGCGGACTGACGGGACTCGGATGCGGTCGAGCACCTCACCGAAGAACCCGAATACGACGAGCTTCTGAGCCGTCACGCGGTCGATCCCGCGGCTCATGAGATAGAAGAGGTGCTCTTCCTCCACCGGGGCAACGGTGGCTCCGTGCGTGCACCGGACCTCGTTTGCCTCGATCTCGAGTTGTGGGATCGAACGCGCCAGCGCCTCGTCCGACAGGGTCAGGTTCCGGTTCGCCTGGTAGGCGTCGGTCCCCTGCGCGCCCTTCGCCACCTTGATCAGCCCCGAGTACTCGGACTTGCTCTTCTCCTTCAGCGCGCCCTTGTACAGGAGGTCGGACGTCGCGTGAGGAGCGTTGTGCTGCTGCAGCGTCCGTTGGGCGAAGTGCTGGTCCGCGTCCGCGAAGTAGAGGCCGAGCATCTCCGAGAAGGAACCCTCCCCGCGGAGCACCGACTCGACCTGCGTACGGGCAAAAGTGGAGCCGAGGTTCACTGCGAGACTCCTCACCGTTGTATCCCGTCCCCCCGTGAAGCGCTGAGTTTGGAAATGGTGCACGTTGCGGCCCCATTGCTGAAGGGAGATGTAGTTCACCATCGACCCCCCGCGCGCCTCGACCTCGACGACGCTAGAACAGAGCGCGTCGGCCTCGTAGTCCTCCGAGATGAAGGAATCGACGAAGGTCAACGATGCCTGCTCGTCGACGACGATCGTCGTGTGCGGGAAGACGGATCCGCCGGAGCCGACCCGGCGCACCATCTCGAACGGAACCTCGACCTCCAGTCCGCGCGGGATGTACACGAGGATGTCGTCCGAATGGAATGCGCCGTGCAGCGCTGTGAACTTGTGCTCATCGACGGGCACCTCCGTGAAGAAGTGCTCCTTCAGCAGATCGGTGTGGTCGGAGAGAGCCGTGCGGAAGTCCGTGAAGACGACCCCTTTGGACGCGAGCCCGGGATCGAGGGCCAAGTCATGGGTCGCGGGAACGGGAGCTGCGAAACGCTCGAAGTCGAAACGGCGGACGTCCGTATAGCGCCACTCCTCCCCCTTAGGGTCGGGGAGCTCGAGCTTGGAGAAGATCTCGAACGCCTCGATGCGCCGTTCCGCCAGCCATCCCGGCTCGCCGAGCGCCTCGGAGAGGGCATCCACCGCCCCGCGCGTTAGCAGGTCCGTCATCTGGTCGATCACTCCTGAAGGCTTGTGAGCTTGTGAACGAATTCACGATCGTTGCAGTTAGGTAAGCCTAACCTACGTGGGGCGTCCGGCCCGAGTCCTCCAGTGCCTCGGCCGGTGATGTTTGCGAGGTTCTGCGGCGCGAAAAACAAGTCTGCGGCAGCGCACCGACCTGCACGCCCGTCCGGCAGGAAACGCAACCAGACCGGAGCGGCGGTACCAAGTACTCGGCGGAGCCGTGCCGCAGCGAGGGTGCGTACCAGGAGCGTACGTGCCCGACCGAACGAGCACACTTGTTGCGCCCAGCGTTTCCAGGCAGAGAGCGCGCAACAAGTGTCCTCGGAACGCCTGCGAGGCGCAGCTTTTTCGCCCGCAGAACCCTACCGACATTGCTGGTCGAGGCGCAGCAGGTAAGAAAGACTTCTGCCGGCGGATGGGTTATGCCCCTCGTCGTGAACGAACGCATGCCCGGAGCAATTTCTTCCGTGCCCGCCGCAGGCCGCGCGGACGGGGCAGGAGCAGGTCTCGTCGCCGTGGCTGCCGCCGCGGCGTTGTGGGCGATCGCCGCCATCGTCGCTCGGGATCTCTTCGACGAGGGGGTTGTGCCCCTCGAGCTCGCCGAGGCCCGCGCGGTGATTGCGACGGCCGGATTCCTCCTCCTGAATCTCCGAGCAAATCGCCGAAAGAGGCCGGCCTGGTCACGGCGCGCCGTCGTCCTAACCGTGAGCCTCGGCCTCGCGATCGCCCTGGTCAACGGGACCTACTACCTCGCCATAGACCGGCTCTCCGTCGCGGTGGCGGTGGTCCTCCAGTACACCGCACCGGTGCTGGTCGTGGTCTGGACGGCCTTGGTCGGGCGCAGGCCGCCTTCTCCACAGGTCATGGCGGCCCTGATTGCAGCCGTGGCCGGTGTGGTGCTAATCGTCGAGCTTCCGGGCGGCGCCGTGGGTGATCTCGACGGACTCGGCATCGC
>DASQUP010000244.1:0-18125 GCA_035641235.1 Actinomycetota bacterium | reverse complement strand
TACTGCATTGGGTCGCCGCCCTGCGGTTGACTGGAGTCACTGCTCTATCGCCGCCCAACCGGGGGCAGGCATTAAAGACTGCATCGGAACATTATGCTGTGGCCTCGTTCCCACTTCCAGAACTTTCAAGATTGAATAATGTTGGAGGCATCTTACGCGGGAGGGTTTGGGTCAATCCAAGGTCCAATTAAGGGCGCCGACGGCCGAGGGGTGCGGGCCCCAAGGAGGCGAATTGGCAGTTAGCACAACAAAACAGACAAAAGCGCCTGGCCGCGCTCGTCGTATTGCTTTTGTCGTACTGCTGCTCCTGTTCGCCTTGATGCACGTCCAGCTTAGTCCGATGTTGTTTGCAATCCTCGGCTGGTTCCTCGAGCAGGAGACGGTGGTCTCACACCGAATTCACGAAACCGCCTTCGGATCGATCTTCGTGGTTAGTTTCGTGGGACTGATCGTCCAGCTTCGCCGGCCGGAACGAAAACCGGCAGCCATGTATATGGTGGCGCTGCCGATCTGGTTTCTTGAAGCGGCCTTCCTGGTCGTGGACCAGCAACCAGATCCGATTGTCTTCCTGTTCATAGTCATGCCGATCGCATTGATTGCTCTGCATCCGGCTCGGGATCGGATCATTCGCCCCGAACCGCGCATGAGTCGGGTCATGCTGGGGCTTGCATTGATTGCGGCTATTCCGTTGTTCGTTTTTGCAGTGGCCGAAGCGCGGGTGGGCTTCGATGCAGCGGAGGCCGGGCGGGCGGCGTTCGAGTCATTCCCGGAGGATCTTGAGGATGACGAGTTCGAGGCGGAGCTGGAGCGGCGACTCAGGCGGCTCACGGATTCGGCTGCGGAGCTCGAGGCGGCGAGGCACTTCGGGCACTGGTCCGCCATGGGCGGTTTCGCGCTGGCCGTGATCGCCTTGGCGGTGGTCGCGTCCATCCGGTCATCGGGCGGATGGCGACTCCTCGCCTGGGGGGCAGCGCTGCTTCTCCTGGTCTACGGAGTGGCGTCGCTGGTCGCTCCAAACGACGCGTCTGCCGCCAACGCGGTGTGGGCGGTTCTGGCCATTGGGTGGGGGATCGCCTTCATAGCCGTGACCGAGCGGATCGGGCGCACTACCCTGCCCGAATCGCAGGTGGCCGAAGAGGCTTCCTCCCTCTGAGCCCGGAAGAGCTTCTTGGCGACTATTGAAACCTCCCACACAGGGAGAACCTGTGTCGCACGGAATAGGCTGCGGTTCGGTCCGACGGCTCGCTAAAGGCAAATAGCTCGAAAACCGTACGGGGCCGCCACGCGAAATGCGGCGCTAAGGGGTGGGCGTGCCACTGATTGCTGGCTAGTATCCGGCGACAGTCGCTTGGGAGAAGGGAAGAGGCTACATGCACAAAGGCAGTGCGACCGTGTGGAATCGGACTTTCTTGACCGGATTCCTCTGTTCACTTCTCATTGCCGGACTCGCCGTCGTCCCGGGACCAACTTCGGCGCTGGCTCAGTCCACCACCCTCGTGGTGAACGAGATCGATTACGACCAGCCCTCCTTCGACACGGCCGAGTTCCTGGAGATCAAGAACGTGTCAGATGCCGCCATTGATCTGGATGGGTACAGCGTCGAAATGGTCAACGGAGTCAACGGCGGAGCATCCGGTTACCGCACCTTCGCCCTGCCCGACGTTTCGCTGGCCGCCGGTGACTATTTCGTTCTCTGCGGCAACGCCGCGAACGTTCCGAACTGTGATCTCGACGTTGACCCCGGTCAGGACCTCATCCAGAACGGCGCGCCCGATGCCGTTGCGATCCGGCTCGGAGAAACACTGGTCGACGCCGTTTCATACGAGGGTGACACCGGTGCGCCATACACCGAGGGATCCGGTGACGGACTAGTAGATGCACCCGATCCGAACGAGAGCATTTCCCGCTGCGCAGACGGCGTCGACACGGATCAGAACAACGTCGACCTCATATCGACGACGAGCACTCCGGGTGAAGCCAACGACTGCCCCGAACCGCCTCCCCCTCCGCCTCCTTTCGGAGCGTGTGGGGATCCCGCAACGTTTATCCACGAGGTGCAGGATGCCGGCGCCACGAGTCCGTTGGACGGATCGGTCGTGGTCGTGGAAGGAGTCGTGGTCGGTGACTTCCAGAACAACACTGAGGCCGACGACGGCAACCTCAATGGTTTCTATGTCCAAGAGGAGGACGCAGAGGCCGACTCAAATGACGAAACTTCCGAGGGCGTCTTTGTCTTTGCCTCCGGCGCAGACGATGTCCACGTCGGTGATCTGGTTCGGATTCGCGCCGAGGTAACCGAGTTCGTCACTTCGGGTGGCGCATCCTCGATGACCGAGCTCACCGATGTAATGGATCTCGCGGTCTGCGAGACGGCGGCGCCACTGCCGTCGCCCGGTACGGGTACGTTCCCGCTCGACGCGCCCGGCGACCTGGAGCGATTCGAGGGCATGAGGACGTTGTTCCCTCAGGATCTCGTCATCTCTGAGTACTTCAACTACGACCGATTCGGTGAGATGGTGCTGTCGCTTCCCTTTGAGGGGCAGGACCGCCTGCATCAGCCGACCGCCGTCGTGGAGCCGGGCGCGCCGGCCATCGCCTTGCTGGAGCAGATCCGGCTCCGGCGGATCACGTTGGACGACGGCCAGACCATTCAGAACCCGACCTTCACCCGGCACCCGAACGGCGACGAGTTCACGCTCGAGAACCGATTCCGAGGCGGGGACACGGTTGCCAACTCCATCGGAGTGATCGACGAGAGCTTCGGCCTCTACCGCATCCAACCGACGGCCGGAGCCGACTACTCGGCGACCAACCCCCGGCCCGAGGAGCCGGACGATGTGGGTGGCAACATGACGGTCTCGAGCTTCAACGTGCTCAACTACTTCCTCACCCTCGATCTGGGGCCGGATATCTGTGGCCCGGAGCAGAATCAGGAGTGCCGCGGGGCGGACGACGCTGAAGAGTTCGAGCGCCAACGCGCCAAGATCCTGGCAGCGTTGTCTGAGATCGATGCAGACGTCTTCGGTTTGATCGAGATGGAGAACACCACCGGCGTGGAGCCGCTTGCCGACATCGTTGCGGGCCTCAACGACATCTTCGGCGCGGGAACCTATGACTACGTCGATACGGGAACCATCGGGACGGACGCGATCAAGGTCGGCATCATTTACAAGCCGGGATCCGTTTCGCCACTCGGCGACTACGAGATCCTCGACTCCTCAGTGGATCCCAGGTTCTTGGACGATAAGAGCAGACCCGTCCTGGCGCAGACCTTCGCCGACGGCGCGGGCGGCGTGTTCACCGTTGCCGTCAACCACCTCAAGTCCAAGGGTTCCTCTTGCGACGACGTCGGCGATCCCGATACCGGCGATGGTCAAGGCAACTGCAACCAGACCAGGACGCAGGCTGCCGAGGCGCTCGTCGACTGGCTCGCCACCGACCCGACGGCCAGCGGCGACGATGACTTCCTGATCATCGGTGACCTCAACAGCTACGACAAAGAAGACCCGATCGACGCCATCCTCGAAGGGGCGGACGACGTACTGGGCAACCGTGACGACTACACCGATCTGATCCTCAGGTTCGAAGGGGAGCTTGCCTATTCTTTCGTGTTCGACGGTCTGGTCGGGTACCTGGACCATGCTCTGTCTACCGGCACGCTGATGCGGCAGGTAACGGGGGCGACCGAGTGGCACATCAATGCCGACGAGCCGGACCTGCTCGACTATGACACCACCTTCAAGTCAGATGCCCAGGATGAGCTGTATGAGCCCAACGAATTCCGGTCGTCGGATCACGACCCAGTTGTCGTCGGCTTGGATCTGAACGTCGGGCCCTCTTGCGCCGGCGCGGTTGCCTCTCCGGACACGCTGTTCCCCCCGAACCACAGGTTCCGCAGGATCGCCATCTCGGGCGTGACGGATCCGGAGGGCGACCCGGTCACGATCACGGTCGACAGCATCTTTCAGGACGAGGCGGTGGACGCGCCGGATAGCGGTGACACCGCGCCCGACGGCCGCGGCGTAGGGACTCAGAACGCACACGTCCGTGCCGAGCGGGTGGGGACCGGCAACGGCCGCGTCTACCACATCGGGTTCACTGCAACCGACGAACTCGGTGGGAGCTGCAGCGGAGTCGTGACGGTCGGCGTTCCGATCAATGAGGGTGGCGTGGCGGTCGACGACGGTCCGCTGTTCGACTCCACGGTCATTCCTTAGGTTTCCACGACGCCGATGGGGGCCGTCCCGTTGGGGCGGCCCCAGACGCTGTGGAGGACCAGCTGGTTATGCGGAGCGGCGGCCGACGACGAGCGAGTTGAGAAGCGTTCGCGAGACTGTGGCTATCTCTTCGACGGCCGCCTCGAAGACCTCTTGGTTTGCTCGTGAGGGCTGCCGATATCCACTAATCTTCCGAACGAACTGCAACGCTGCCGCGTGGATCTCGTCGTCGGTGGCCGGATCATCGGCCCGTCTCAGGGTCTTGATGCTTCTGCACATGGCTACAGATTACCGGCGCGCCGGGCGAGCTCGTCCCAGTAGACCCGGGTGGCCGGATCGGCTCGGCCCGCCAAGGTGAAGTCGACACCTTCGGCCGCCAGTGCCCTTCTTGCTCGCTCGACCCGTTCGGCGCGCCGGGGTCCTTCCCCCCGCGCAACCGAGCCGTCGGCCCGCAATACCCGGTGGGCGTGGGGAAAATCGTCGCTGCGGGCTGCAGCGCGCGCCACCGCGCGTGCGGCACGCACGGAACCGGTCAGCGCGGCCGAGATATCTCCGTACGTGGTCCATTCGCCCCTCCGGACGAGACTCGCCACGGCGATGATCTGGTCCTCCAGGGAGTCACCGGCTGCCATCTGGGCCATGCCAGATCCTACTCAGATCACCTACGGCGACCCCTCCCAATTACCCGTCAGGTGAACAAAATCTGAACCGGCGATACGTATTTCCCACTCGCCGGTGGTGGTGGTTCAATGGAATGCGGGGCGACCCAGGTTGAGGAGGTCGAAACAACGGGAGAGCTATGCAGGACGCGATCGCCATCCGTGTGACAAAACACTCCGAACTCGAGTGGCGAGTGTGGCTCAACGACACAAGAGTCGCAAGCTTCGCAATGCTGATCGACGCCCTCGACTACGCCGAGCTGCTGAGGTGCAGCCCGCGCGCTAGAGCCGAAGTCCTTGGTCCTGCAGGCGGGCCGGAACGGCCCTCATCGAAGTAACACCACTCGATCCCATCGCATAATCGTGCAGCGCGAGCCGTCAGCACTGCGCGGTTTCGAGGAGCTTCGACGGTATCGACAGCTCGAACAACCTGTCGGTCCGCTTGAACCGACCACTTGAGATCGCACGGTCACCTCGGCGCATGTTGTCGACCACCCTGTAGTCGCCGATGAATCGAGCAACATCTCCGACCGACAACTGTTTCTCTCTCATCGCACGTTCGTCCAGGAACACCTGCGTCGGCCACACCGCACGAACCACGCGGCCGAGTTCGGCCTCGATGTCAAGCTTGAGTTCGTTGGGGTCGATGTCGTAGGCGTCAATGGCTCTCGCATCCGGCTGCTGCCCGTGGTCGGCCGTCACGACGAGCAACCACTGTCCACGACCCACTTCCCGATCGAGGAACCCCTCAAGGAGATGGAGCTGCTGATCCGCGGCGGCCACCGAGTCGCGCACCTCGACGGACTCCATGTTGAAGTAGTGGCCGGTCCTGTCCGGTTGTTTGAAGTTCATGAAGAGAAGATCTGTAAGTTCGTCGCTCCCGAAGCCTTCCCTGGTGATCATCTGCATGGCAGCGCGCATGTGATAGGCGATGAAGGCGGGGGTCTCTTCCCTTCGTGCCGGGTCGTCCAGGATTTCTTTGTCCCTCCAGGAACCGTCGACTTTCCCGTCGGCAGCATCTAGCTCTTTGATGTCGTCCTCGAGCCCTCCCGTTGCGTTCAAAGATGGAGGCAGACGGTAGTAGTCGGGATTTGTTATCCAGTCGTTGGTTTCTGTATCGAGCCATGCGGCATCGTCGCGATCACCGCCGTCCTTCTCGGCTCCTCGACCAATCATCCCGAGGTGCCACGGTTCGTACCCAACCATTCCGACGGTGGCGCGGTTATCTGTCTGCTCGTCCCAGACCTCGGCCAGCGTCTCCACTTCGACGAACCGGGAGGACTCTCCCCGAGTAAAGGAATCGACCAGCCGGCCGGACTCGTCACGGAGCATGATGTCCGTGATGCCGTGAGTCCAGGGAAACGATCCCGTTCCCAGCGTTGTGTGCACCGGAGGCGTGACGGAAGGGGAGGAACCGACGGTGGCGTTGGTAAAGGACACGCCTGAGGTCGCCATTGCGGCGAGCTGCGGCCATGAATCGCGCCATCGTCTGAGTACGTTCCACCCCGCACCGTCCAACACGATGGTGACTACGAGTCTCGGTTTCCTCCCCCGCACCTCAACAAGCCGGCTCCCGTCGGGTGCATCGAAGTCGGCACCGATTAGACCGGCCACCGTCGGAGCAACGTCTGCCAAGGTCACGGGACGCTCTATCTGACCGACGCGCGTGATCAGTCCGGGCCCGTAGAAGACGAGAGGCACGTCCTGGAGGTAGGGCCACGGGCCGGTATGGGTCCAGCCCCCCGCTGCACTTGCAAAATATGCGGGCGTGCGAGGCAGGATGGTGATCTCTCCGGATCTCCCCGGAAAGTAGCCACGCCGGATGAGTTGGAGCCGTTCGGGGTCCAGCGAGCAGATCTGCTGCCGAAAGGGCGGCGCCGTCGCCCGGCGCGCCGTGCTGAGGTAGAGGGACCCCGACACCACCAGCAGGAGTGCGGCGCCCAGAACTATCCAGATCCGTCTATTCATTGGCCGTGGCTATTCTTCTCCTCTCTTGTCCCCGGCGCCGAATCGCTCAAATGGCAATCGACCCCCACCCCCTGGTGGTCAGTTGCCATCTCGGGCCGACCGCATCGCGCCGCCTCGGCGCCGAGTTCGGCTGGTGCCCCCGGTTCTTAGAGGGCACAATGCGTAGTAGGGCAGGCAAACGAACGTCGAGGGGGTGCGCGGCGATCGTTCGTGCCAAAACCAGGTTCAAGTCGGCGCTGCTCAGGGCAGTGTTCCGTTCGCTCCGACTCGTCCCGGCCCCCGTGTACGCGTGGATGAAGCGCATGCCCGTCATGAGGGAATCGAGTCGGCGACTTCTCGACGCCACCCTTCCCTCCTCCGGCCTTTCGGTCGTCACCATCAAATCAGGTCCAATCGGGGGCCTGGACTTCGAGCTTCAACCGAGAAGAAACAAGGACATGGCGGTCGGGCGGTATGAGACGTCGCTCACCAGAGCGATCCAGGACCTCCTGCAGAAGGGCGATCTCTGCTTCGACGTCGGAGCACACCTTGGCTATGTGAGTCTGGTGATGGCCAGGAGCGTCGGTAGATCGGGAAAGGTCGTGGCATTCGAGCCTGATCCCCAGCTCTTCGATCCTCTGCTTCGAAATACAGGGAGGAATATCGGCGAGCTGGCGCCGGTGGTTCCCCTCCACGCCGCGGCCGGACGAGCCTCGGGCCGCAGCTCTTTCCGGCACGGAACTTCGAGCGGTACCGGCCACCTCGACGACTCCGACGGCGATTTCACCGTCAGAGTGTTGTCCCTGGACGACGCGGCGGAGCTCTACGGTGTTCCCGACCTCATCAAGATCGACGTCGAGGGTGCCGAGGTCGAGGCGCTTGAGGGAGCGAAGAGAGTACTTGCCGAAGGGCGGTCGAGTCTTCTGGTGGAGGCTCATTCGAGCGACCTCGAGGAGTTGTGCAGGGCCTATCTGGAGCGATACCACTACGACGTCGACCACCTCGATCGTGCCCGCAAGGCGACTTCCCACCTCTTGGCCCGACCTGCGCGGCGCTGAGCTGTCGCCAGTTTGACAGTGCAGCCCAAGAACTCAGCCTACGGTGATGTATGGCTGCTATCGCCGTGGCAGAGCTCAGTAAGACCTTCCGCGCGCCCGGACCGCGACCGCGGCGACACATCGAGGCAGTTCGGAACATCTCGTTCGAGGTCGACCAGGGAGAAAGACTCGCCTACATCGGCCCAAACGGCGCCGGGAAATCGACCTCCATCAAGATCCTCACCGGCATACTCCACCCGAGCAGCGGAGATGCCCTTGTGCTGGGGTTCACACCGTGGAAGCAACGTAAGAAACTCGTCCGGCAGATAGGGACGCTGTTCGGTCAGCGGTCCCAGTTGTGGTTCCAGCTCACTCCACGCCAGACGTTCGGTTTGCTGGCGAGCATCTACGGGGTCGACGCACACGAGCAGCGTGTCACCGAACTCGGCGAATTGCTCGAGGCCGGCGACCTCTTCGATGTCCCTGTGCGAAACCTGAGTCTGGGACAGCGCATGAGGTGTGAGCTTGCCGCCACCATGCTCCATGACCCGCGTGTCCTGTTCCTGGACGAGCCCACTATCGGACTTGATCTCATTGCGAAGCAGCGTTTCCGCGAACTAGTGGTGCGCGTGAACGAGGAGCGCGGAGCCACAATTTTTCTAACGAGCCACGATGTGAGCGATATCGAGCAGGTGGCCAAGCGTGTGATCGTCATCAACCACGGCACGATCATCTACGACGACCGAGTATCCACAATGCGCAGATCCCTGCTTCGCACGAAGCTGATCGAGGTTCGCTTCGAGCAGCCGCCCCATTCCATCAACATAGAGGGCGTCGAGGTGGTGAAGGGGCGGGAGCTGGGATACAAGCTGGTCGTCGACACCGAACAGCGCTCGATCAGAGAGGTTCTTGACGACCTGCTCGATCTCTACCACGTGGCAGACATCTCGGTAATCGACCCCCCACTTGAAGAGATCATTTCCAAGATCTACGAGGAGCCGCGCGTTTGAGTCCCTACAGGGCTGCCTTTTTGAGCGGTATGCGGCGGGCCATCAGCGAACCCGGAGAACTCTCCGTTCGTATGCTGTTCTATGCGGTGATCCTCATCGTGTTCTCGGCGCTGTGGAAGGCAGCAGTCGGAGCCGTCGGTGGGCCCATCGAAGGTTATGGCTACGTCGCGCTTCTTTGGTACGTCGTTGCCGCCGAAGGTGCCGTGATCGCAACAAAACCTCGCCTGATCGAAGACATCGGCACCGACATAGCGTCCGGAGCGATCGCCGTCGAAATGCTGCGGCCTGTGTCCGTGGTGGGCTTCAGGATCGCGGCAGAGTTGGGGGAATCGTTCGTCCGGCTCGGGTTCGCAACCGTGGTCGGAGGAGGGCTTGCCATTGCCTTTGCGGGCGGACCGCCGAACCCCGCCGGCCTGGGGTTGGCGGTTCCCAGTGCGGTGCTCGCCGTCGCCTGCAACCTTGCGGCGCAGCACGCATTCGCCGCGGTCGCGTTCTGGCTCGAGGACGCCAAGAGTGCGTGGTTCCTGTACCAGAAACTCGTCTTCCTGGTGGGAGGGATGTTGCTGCCCCTCGAGTTCTTGCCGGGTAGCTTGCGGGCGGTTGCGTGGGTGCTGCCCTTCTGGACGACGTCTTATGCGCCGGCGCGGCTCGCTGCCGGACACGTAGAGGCTGAACTTTTGCTTGGACAGCTCCTGTGGTTGGCTGCACTCGTCGGTGCGGCGATGGCGGCGTTCGCGGCCGGCGAGCGACGTCTGGAGGTGGCAGGCGGATGACCTCTATTCGGGCCGCGTTCCGCACGGCCGTTCTGGATGCGTGGGCGAACCGGAGAAGCTTCTGGATTCAGGTGTCGATCATGCTCGCCAACGACCTCGCTTGGGTCGCATTCTGGCTCCTGTTCTTCAACCGGGTGGGGACAATCCGCGGCTGGGATGCGCAAAGAGTTCTGCTGCTGTTCGCGATCCTCACGACGATAGCCGGCATCGCCCTTGGGCTGCTGGCGAACGCGCGCTTCATCGGGACTCTTGCGGCGCGCGGTGAACTGGATGCAGTGCTGGTGCTGCCGGTGAGCACACTCGGATATGTGCTCGTGCGCAGGATCGACACCGCGATGATGGGCGACCTGTTATTCGGCCCCGTCTTGTTCCTGTTTGCCGGCGCGCCGACTCCGGAGCGTACGGCCATATACGTAGTGGGATCACTCTGTGGAGCTGCGGTCATGGTCGGTTTCCTCGTCGCCGTCGGCGCGCTCACCCTTTTCGTTGGAGGGAGGGGAGAACAGGGCGATCTGGCCTTTCAGGCGATCCTGATTCTGGCGTCCTACCCGCTCGACCTCTTCGGCGGTGTAACCAAGCTGCTGCTGTTCACGGCCGTACCCGCCGCGTTCGTGACCGGTCTGCCCACGACGCTCGTCGACGACTTCGACGTCGGACGGGCACTGGCGCTGGTCGCGGCGGCTGTCGGATTCAGCGGCCTGGGCGTGGCGACGTTCAAGCTCGGAATGCGGAAGTACGCGTCCGGCGCAGTCTGGACGCGGGCCTAGTTGCAGGCGCAGTCGTTAAGAATGTCCTCCCATGGGCAACTTCGACGTGATCGTCATCGGCCTCGGAGCGATGGGGAGCGCGGCCGCGTACCAGCTCGCCTCCGCCGGCCGTTCTGTGCTCGGCATCGAGCAATTCGGGCCCGCGCACGACAAAGGCTCGAGCCACGGCCGTTCCAGGATCATCCGGCAAGCTTATTTCGAGCATCCGGCGTATGTGCCGCTTCTCGATCGCTCCTACCAGTTGTGGGCCCGCTTGGAGCAAGAGTCGGGGCGTCGTCTGCTGACGATGACCGGTGGGTTGATGCTGGGGAGACCCGAGACCGACGTTGTCGCCGGCAGCCTGCGTAGTGCGCAGGAACACAATCTGCCACACGAGATGCTCGATGCTGCAGAGATTCACCGGCGTTTCCCGCCGTTTACTCCCGGACCCGAAGAGCGAGGTCTGTACGAGGAGCGCGCCGGCTTTTTGGATCCGGAAGGTTGCATCAGCGCACACCTCGATCGGGCGGTGCAGCTCGGTGCCGAGCTGCACTTCAACGAGCCGGTTCTGAAATGGACGGCAACTCGGGGAGGAGTTCGTGTCGTTACCTCGGCGCGGACGTTCGAGGCCGCGGCCGCGGTGATCTCGCCGGGGGCGTGGGGCCCCCGTTTGCTGCATGATCTCGAGCTCCCCCTGGTTGTGGAACGGCAGATCATGTACTGGTTCGACCCGAAGGGTGGGACGGCTCCGTTTGAGGTCGGGCGTTTCCCCGTATACATCTGGGAGACGGCGGACGGGACGCAGTTCTACGGCTTTCCGGCCCAGGACGGACCCGACGGCGGAGCGAAGGTCGCCACCTTTCGGCTGAAGGGCCAGGAGACCACACCCGAGACCATCGACCGGACGGTTCACGAAGACGATGTGGAGCGCATGCGTGCTGCGGTCCGCGGGCGGGTCGATGCGCTCGACGCACCGCTGTTATCGGCGGCGACCTGCATGTACACGACGACTCCCGACGAGCACTTCGTCATCGGGCTGCATCCGGAACACGAACAAGTCGCGTTCGCAGCCGGGTTCTCGGGACACGGCTTCAAGTTCGCGAGTGTGGTGGGGGAGATACTCGGGGAGCTGGCCGTGGACGGGAAAACGAGGCACAACATCGGTCTGTTCGCGCCCGACCGGTTCGCCTAAGGCCTAGGGACTGATCTGCTTCGAATAGTCGAAGGACTCAGCTCCGAGACGCATGCCTAAGTGCAGGTAGAAATCCACGGCGCCCGTTGGGTTGTCGGCGTAGGTACCGAGCACCATTTGTTTCTTCCCGCGGTCGTGCAAAAGAGCGGCCGCATGCATCAACAGCGCGCGTCCCACTCCCTTGTGTCGCCAGTCCGCTAGGACCGTCAGGTTCTTTAGCCATCCCGTATCCGATTGAGCGCGCCACTGTCGTCTTGCCTGAACGGCTCCGATGACGGTATCGCCGGCACACCCAAAGAACCACAGTGAGGGATCGTAGACAGACTCGTCCTTGTGCACGCGGAGCCATTCGTCCGGATCCTCGGTGCCGTCCCAATCGTCGCCGAAACCTGTGCGCATAACGTCCCACATGAGGTGATCGTCCCGGCCGTCCACGAAAGGGCGGATCCGGGTGCCTGCAGGAAGGTCCACATCCGGCCGGCCTCCGCCGAGGTCCAGGAACATCCCCAGGTCGTGTTTGCCCGGTTTGTAACCGCGGTCCTCGAGGGCCCGAGCTACCGCCTGGCTGCCGACGTTCGTCTCGATGGTCACCGGCCGCCCAGTGCGATCTGCGAGCGCTGCCGCCTCCCCCTCCGCCAGCTCGATCAGCCGCGTCCCTATTCCTCGGCCGGTGAGGTCCGGGGAGACGTATCCCTCGAAGTAGAGCTCCCGGTTCTCCTCATCCGGATGCAGGTCGACGAATGCCGCGAGCTTCCCGTCGAGCTCGAGCAGACGCACGTTGGAGCCGAGGGCATCACCGTGCTGACTCCATTCCTTCCGAAGCGAGGCGGGCGTGTAGACGGCCATACCGATCTGAGCGAGCTCGACGCGGTTGACGAGGCCGGCGACGAGTTCGGCGTCCTCTGGGATCGCGCCGCGAAATACCTGCTCGGAGACCAAAATCCCTCCCTGTACCGCGTTCGGAGATCGATAGTTTGACGGAAAACCCGCTCTCCTGGAGGGTTTTCTTGTCACACGCCCCCTCTACACTGGCGGCATGCCGCCGTTCAAAGTTGTTGCCGACTTCGATCCAGCGGGGGATCAGCCCGATGCCATTGCCGGGATAGCCGAACGCGTCCTGGCCGGTGACCGGTACGTAACGCTCTTGGGAGCCACTGGCACTGGGAAGACCGCAACTCTGGCGTGGGCACTGGAACGTATCCAGAAGCCCACGCTGGTGATGGCCCCGAACAAGTCCCTTGCGGCTCAGCTGTGCAACGAATTCAAACAATTCTTTCCACACAACGCCGTGGAGTACTTCGTCTCCTACTACGACTACTACCAGCCGGAGGCGTACGTACCCTCGACGGACACCTACATCGAGAAGGACTCGTCGATCAACGACGAGATCGAGCGGCTTAGGCACTCCGCAACAAGCGCTCTCCTTCAGCGCAAAGACGTGCTCATCGTCGCGAGCGTGTCGGCGATCTTCGGCCTGGGAAGCCCGGAGGAGTACCTCAATCAGGTGGTGAGCGTGGCGCGCGGCGGGACGGCCGACCGGGACTTCATCACGCAGCGGCTTGTCGACATCCAGTACGAGCGCAACGACATGAACTTCATCCGCGGGAAGTTCCGGGTGCGGGGTGACACGATCGAGATCTTTCCTGCATACGAGGAGCGGGCGGTCAGGATCGAGCTGTTCGGAGATGAGGTCGATCGCATCATCGAGCTCGATCCCCTTACCGGTGAAATCACCCATGAGCTCGACCATGTCACCGTCTATCCGGCGTCCCACTACGTCGCCGGCCAGGAGCGGATGAAGCGCGCGATCGTCGCGATCGAGGACGAGCTGCAGGACCGCCTTGCAATCTTTGAGGCCGAACGAAAGTTCCTGGAGGCGCAGCGGCTGCGCATGCGCACCAACTACGACCTGGAGATGATGCGGGAGGTCGGCTTCTGCAACGGCATCGAGAACTACGCGCGCCATATCGAGGGCCGGGAGGAAGGTTCCAGGCCAAACACACTCATCGACTACTTCCCAGACGACTTCTTGGTGGTGCTCGACGAGTCCCACGTGACCGTGCCGCAGCTCAGGGGGATGTACGAAGGCGACCAGAGCCGTAAGCGGGTTCTCGTGGAACATGGGTTCAGGCTCCCGAGTGCGCTGGACAACCGGCCTCTGCGATTTGAGGAGTTCCTGGACGTCACGAGGCAGATCGGCTTTATGAGTGCAACCCCGGGTCCGTACGAAATCAAACACGGCGGCGCGCCGGTGGAGCAGCTTGTCCGTCCAACGGGCCTGGTCGATCCCGAGGTGATAGTGCGGCCCACAAAAGGCCAGATAGACGACCTCATGGAGGAGATCACACGCCGGACGGAGGCCGATCAGAGGGTCCTGGTAACCACACTGACCAAGAAGATGGCCGAGGACCTCACCGATTACCTGCTCGAGTCCGGAATCCGCGTCCGTTATCTGCACTCAGACATCGACACGGTTCAGAGGATCGAGATCCTGCGCGATCTGCGCCTCGGGGAGTTCGACGTCCTGGTCGGAATCAACTTGCTCCGCGAGGGTCTCGACCTCCCGGAGGTCAGCCTTGTAGCGATCCTGGATGCCGACAAGGAGGGGTATTTGCGTTCACAGACGTCCCTCATCCAGACGATCGGGCGCGCCGCACGAAACGTCGAGGGGCAAGTCATCATGTACGCCGACGAGGTAACGGATTCGATGCGCCACGCGATCAACGAAACCCAGCGGCGGCGAGTGATCCAGCTCGACTACAACGAGGAGCATGGGATCAATCCGCATTCCGTTCGGAAGGCGGTAAACGACATCCTGATTGCGGGATTCGGCAGGAAGGGGGAGACCCCCGTTCCCGGCCGATCGAGGAGTCGTCGAGAGCCCATCGGAGGGAGTCCCGACGAACTCAAGCGGCTCCTCCTGCAGCTCGAGGAAGAGATGCACCAGGCGGCGGAGGATCTGCGCTTCGAATATGCGGCGCGGATAAGGGACGAGATCAAGGAAATCCGCAGAGAGCTGCGTGACGTTGGCTAACTCCGCAGACTCCCGACATCGAGGAGGTTGAGATGCCCGAGGTGGCGCGGTACGCGGCCGGCGAGTTCTGCTGGATAGAACTTGGGACCAGCGATCTCGAAGCAGCGACCGCGTACTACACGACCCTGTTCGGCTGGACGATCGAAGACCAACCGGCGGGGGAGGACGGCACCTACCGGACGTGCAGGGCGGAGGGCAAAAAGGTATTGGGTTTGTTCGAACTGATCGACGGGCCGCCCATCTCCGACGCGCCGGATTGGATTACCTATGTGTGCGTTGACGATGCTGATCAGAGCGCCAAGGCGGCCGAAGCTATGGGGGGATCCATAGTGGTCGCGCCGCTCGATGTGGCGGATCAGGGGCGAATGGCAGTCATCCAAGATCCGACGGGAGCACGTATTGGGCTGTGGCAGCCGGGGACAAACTTCGGCGCCGAGTTGACCAATGACCCCGGAAGTCTCACGTGGGCCGAACTGCAGACAAAGGATCCCGAAGCTGCACGCGCTTTCTATAGCGACTTGTTTGGGTGGGACAGCGAAACGCAGGACATGGGCGGCACCATCTATACGAGCTTCAAGATCGGGGACGGATACGTCGCCGGATGTGTGGAAATGCCGCAGGGGGAAAAGGAAAAGCCCGCCTGGCTCGTCTATCTCGAGACCGAGGATGTGGATGCACTGATAGCGAAGTCCGACGAGTTGGGCGGAGGGACCGTGGTGCCTGCTCAGGATGTTCCGGAGGTCGGCCGCTTCGCAATCTTGCAGGATCCGCAGGGAGCGAACTTCGGAGTGTTGAAGTCGGCGCCCGGCGCCTAGCCGGACCTCCCTGCGCGCCGTTTTGGCTCAAATGGCAGTTAGCCACGATATATCGGGGTTGATTGCCATCTCAGGAGCTGAGCGGAGGCCGCACTAGGTTGAGCCGTGACCCGGAATAAGGACCGGCGCCGCTGGCTTCCGCCCGGCCGTCATCGTGACGACCGGGCCATCGTTGCTCTGGCCGTCCCCGCGCTGGCTGCGCTCGCGGCAGACCCTCTCTATTCGCTCGCCGACACGGCCTTTGTCGGAAATCTGGGCACGGCCGAGCTGGGCGCGGTCGCAGTGGGAACGGCCGCCTTCACAGCTTCGTTCTGGTTGTTCTCGTTTCTTGCGTACGGAGTGACCCCACGAGTCGCGCGTGCGCTCGGCGCGCAGGATCGTGTGGAGGCCGACCGCATCGGGGTTCAGGCACTCCTGCTTGCGGTGGGCATAGGTGTGACCGTCTCGATCCTGGGAGTGGCACTCGCGGGCCCGATCGTCCGCCTCTTGGGGGCGAGCGGAGATGTGGCGCTGCATGCCGAACCGTATCTGCGGGTGCGGGTCCTGTCTTCCACCGCCGTCCTCGTTGGGCAGGTGGGTCACGGCTGGCTGCGGGGCGCGCAGGATACGCGCACTCCCATGTACGTTGCGACCGCGGGTGCGCTGGCCAACGTCGTGCTGGATTACGTCCTGATCTACCCCGCGGGGCTGGGTGTCGTGGGCGCGGCGTGGGCAACGGTTATCGGTCAGGGCGGGGTGGCGATGGCCTTTGTGTTCGTATTGCTACGTCGCATGCACCGTCCCCGCTGGACGTTCGAGTGGCACACGGCGCGTTCTCTCATCAAGGTTGGCGTGGAGCTTGCAATCCGTACGGGCGCGCTGCTCGCGGGGCTGACAATTGCGACTTCGGTGGCCGCCAGGATGGGCGAGGTGGAGCTGGCTTCGTGGCAGATCGCAATGCAGGTCTTCCTGCTTCTAGCACTGACCCTCGACTCGGTTGCAATCGCCGCGCAGGCACTAATCGGGAAACGCCTTGGGGCCGCCGGTCCAATTTCGTCCCGGGAATTGAGCACAAGGTTGATGAGCTGGGGATTGGGACTCGGCCTCGTCTTGTGTCTTGTGCTGGTCGGGATCACCCGGCCCGTCTCGGGCATCTTCAGCGATGATGTCAGGGTCATCGCGTCGGCGGCCGGACTGTTGATGTGGCTTGCTTTCGTGCAGCCGTTGTCGGCGGTGGCGTTCACACTCGACGGGATCCTGATTGGGGCGTCGGACACGCGCTTTTTGGCGGTTTCAATGGCCGCGTCCTCGCTGCTGTTCATAACCATTTCTCTGACTGCGTTGCGGCAGGACTGGGGGACTGCCGGACTGGCGGCCGGGGCGACGGTATGGATTCTGGTTCGAGTAATGACAACCGGCGTCAGATGGTGGGGCGGACGGTGGGCGCATTGAGCGGCCGGAGTCCGCGCCGAAATGTTAAATGAACACCGAGGGGTGGTGCTTCATTAACATCTCAGGCATTCCAGGTGAGGATGACTCTCGTCTCGCGCTCGTAGCCGAGTGTGCTCACCGTAGCGGTCTCTAATCGGATGCGCGCACCGCCCGACGCCGGGAGTCCTATCCAGCGTGCCGCAATAACCCTCAACATGTGCCCGTGCCCGAACACCGCGACATCGCCTGCATCCATTGCCGCGCCTTCGATCACACGATCTGCTCTCGAACCGACCTCCTGCGGCGACTCACCGCCGAGCGGGCCATCGGCCCACACGGTCCATCCTGGACGCATCTCCCTGATCTCCGGCGTCGTCAGGCCCTCGTACTCCCCGTAGTTCCATTCGCGGAGGTCGTCCATGACCTCTGCGCGGGCAGCAAGTCCCGCGAGTTCGCAGGTCTGTCTCGCGCGCAACAAAGGGCTCACGAATACCGCGTCGAACTCAAAGCCGGCGAGCCGTTTACCGAGCGCCCGCGCCTGCTCGGCCCCCATGTCGGTCAGCGGGAGGTCCGTATTACTCGTGTGTTTGTGGGTTTTGCTCCACTCTGTTTCGCCGTGGCGCATGAGAACGAGACGGCCGGACTGCGTCATCTCTTATGGCTTCAGCACGCTGCGCAGTTCACTGAAGCAGCGGTCGATGTCGGACTCGTTGTTGAAGAAGTGAGGCGAGATTCGCAGTGCATCTCCTCTTTTGTCGAGCACAACATCGCGTTCGAACAACGCGTGCAGGACTCGCTCGGCGGCCTCACGACCGCCGGGAACGCGGACCCGAACGAGCCCGCCGCGGTCGGAGTCGGTCCGCGGCGACAAAAGCTCCATTCCGAGATCTTCGGCCCCCTCGATGATTGCGCCGGTGAGCTCTTGGTTGCGTTCGCGGATGCGTTCGACACCCACCTCGAGGATGATGCCCAGACCGCCCGAAGCGGTCCATGCCTGTGGGAGCGCGTAAGTTCCCGTCTCGAAGCGGCGCGCGTCCGGACGGAGCCGGAGCTCGGAGCGATCGAACTGGAACGGATCATGTGTGCCGAACCACCCGACTACAAGTGGCTCCATCGTTTGGATGAGCTCCCGACGGCAGTAAAGGAATGCGATTCCCTGACCGCCACAAAGCCACTTGAGGGCTCCCGAAACCAGGAAGTCCACTCCCAGGTCGTGAACATCGATCGGAACAACCCCGGATCCGTGGAAGTCGTCCACCACGATGTGCGCGCCGGCCGCGTGAGC
>DASQUP010000243.1:0-3079 GCA_035641235.1 Actinomycetota bacterium | reverse complement strand
ACCGCGTCGTACTCGGATCTCTGTCGCGCGCCGACGCAGAAAAGGCAGACCCGGGGACGAAGGTCGAAGAAGTGATGAGCCCAGGCCCGACTACCACGCGGGCCAACGAACCCCTCGAGGAACTCATCGAACGGCTGAAGGACGCCGGCGTCGAGGGCATTCTCATCTCCGATCCCGACGGCCGGCTGCTCGGCGAAGTCGACCCCCATGAAGGTAGGACGCGTCTCAAAGAGTCCGGAAGGTAGGACTCCTAGCGAGAAGGGGGAACCCAATGCACGAAATCGGATACAAACTCTCCTCAGAGGAGCACGGATCCAAGGACTGGTAGAGATCGCCCGGCGCGCCGAAGGGGTCGGCTTCTCGTTCGCATTGATTTCCGACCACTACCATCCATGGATCGATCGACAGGGTGAGAGTCCCTCGAGTGTGGTCGGTAATCGGAGCGCTGTCACAGGCGACGGAGAGGCTCCGGATCGGTACCGGAGTAACTTGTCCGACGATCCGACTTCATCCGGCGATCATTGCTCAGGCTCCTGCCACCAGCGCGCAGCTTCTTCCGCGCCGGTTCTTCCTGGGAGTGGGCGCCGGAGAGAACCTCAACGAACACATCCTCGGTGACACGTGGCCGTCCGCTTCCCAGCGTCTTGAGATGCTGGAGGAAGCCATCGAAGTAATGCGGCTGCTCTGGGCCGGCGGACAGAAGTCGCACTACGGGCGTCACTACACGGTTGAGAACGCCTCGCATCTACACTCTCCCGGACGAGCTGCCCAAGATCTTCGTGGAGGGCGCGGGCAAGAAGGCGATCGAGCTCGCCGCGCGCGCGGGGGACGGACTTATCTCCGTTGCGCCGCAGAAAGAATCCATTGAGACGTTCCTGGCGGCCGGCGGGAGGGGCAAGCCGCGCCTTGCCTAGATGCACGTCTGCTACGCGGAGTACGAAGCGGATGCCCGCAAGACAGCTACCCAATGGTGGCCGAACATAGCGATGGCGGCCAGCTCGGGCAGGACCTGGCGTTGCCGTCGCACTTCGAGTCCGTGGCAGAACTCGTCTCCGAGGATGACGTTGCGGAAGCGGTCGCATGCGGTCCCGATCCGGACCGTCTCGAACAGATCTCAAAGTACCTGGACGCCGGATTCGAGCAGGTGACCGTGCACCAAATCGGGCCGGATCAGGCCGGATTCTTCACCTTCTACGAAGAGTCGGTTCTGCCAAAGGTGAACTGAGAAATCGATGCTTTCCCGAGGGATCTCAGGCTTGACCTTCAGTAGGCGATTCGCTGCCTGGCGCCACCCAAAGTGCCTCTTGGTGCGCAGGACCGCGCTTTTGCGCGGTTGATTTTGACAAGTAGCTTCTCGACTGAGGATGAGCGCGCCCGGCCTATCCGGGTCTCACGCTTGCAGGAAGACGACCGGCGCCGGCTTCTCGCCATCCGCTAACCTGGAAAAAATCGGCAGCTCTACGTATAGCTTCCAAGTTGCTTCCCCCACAGACTTCTCGCCAGATGGTGGTGGAGATATGAACTGGATTGCGTACTTTCGTGGTCCGTAGCCTTTGCTTCAGCCAGAGGTCTCTCGCCCGTCTCGGAGAGACTTGCCCTCCTTCGGTACCTACCAGGATCTGGCGGAGGGGTTACCGTACCGAGATAGGCAGCTGCTTCCGGAAGGAAGCCTGCTCAAGGGGAAAAGGACGTTGAGGACGCGTTCCTTGACGATGGTTACGGCCACCGCGGCGGCGCTCGTAACCGTCCTCGTCAGCGTTCTGCCCTTTATTCACTTCGCCTATCGGCGCCCTTCCGTGCACCTCGCCCTCGACACCCTCGCATCCTTCGTGGCGTTGTTCACTGCGTTCCTGGTTCTGGGGCGCTTCCGTAAAAGCGGCGCCCTATCAGACATCGTCCTCGTTGCGGCTCTGGCGCTCTTCGGGTTCACGAACCTCTTTTTCTCCGCCGTGCCGGCGATGCTTCTCGATAACCCATCCGAAGGCTTCCAGACGTGGGCTCCGATCGCCGGGCGGCTTGTCGGAACGGTTGCCTTCATGTCCTCTCCCTTCCTCCCCGATAAGCGTCTTCGCAGGCCGGGGCGAGCGGCCGGTAACCTGCTCATCGCCTCCGTTGTCGCGCTCGCCATAATCGGGGTTCTGGCGGTCGTCTTCGGTGCACGGCTGCCCACCGGGATACCACGCGAACTGTCGCCGGAGACATCCGGTCGTCCCCGCGTTGTCGGACACCCCGTCGTCCTCGTACTCCAGTTGGCAACGATGCTGTTCTTTGCAACGGCTTCGATGGGCTTCACTCGCCGAGCCGAGCGGTCCGGCGACGAGCTCATGCGATGGTTCGGCGCCGGCGCCGCCCTCGGCGCCTTCGCCCGGTTGAACTACTTCCTGTTTCCTTCCCTCTACTCCGACTACCTGTATACGGGCGACCTCTTCCGGCTCGGCTTCTACCTGATGTTGCTCTGGGGAGCGGGGCGCGAGATCAGCGCCTACTGGCGAGGTCTTGCGGAAGTGGCCGTACTGGAGGAGCGCCGTCGATTGGCACGGGATCTCCATGACGGACTCGGTCAGGAGGTCACGTTCATCTGGTCTCAGACCCGGCGCTTTCCGGAGCGCAACGCGCGCCAGCGGTTCGAACTGGTGGCCACCGCTGCCGAGCGAGCCATCGATGAGTCGCGTCGCGCCATCGCCGCGCTGACCAAGCCGATCGACCAGGCGCTCGATGCGGCGATCTCCGAAACCGCCAACGAGATCGCCGGTCGCTTGGGAGTCACCGTCAAGACCGACCTGGAGGAGGGCGTCAATGTCTCTCCTGAGACCCGTGAGGGAATCCTTCGAATCGTCCGAGAAGCCGTCACCAATGCCTCTCGCCACGGCGGCGCAAAGGTAATCACCGTCCGCCTTTCACGCAACGGCGGAGGCTGTTTGCGAGTTCAAGATGACGGGATCGGCTTCGACGTCACCGAGGCCAGAAGGAATTCAAGGGGATTCGGTTTAACAAGTATGACGGAGCGCGCCCAGGGGCTGGGTGGATCCTTGCTGATCTACTCCGAGCCCGGGGCCGGGACCGAGATCGAGGTGCGACT
>DASQUP010000242.1:0-3192 GCA_035641235.1 Actinomycetota bacterium | reverse complement strand
CCCGCCATCGCCTCGGCCCAGTCGACGTCCCGGTCTCCCATCGGTGTCGTGTCCTCCGGGAAGCGGCGATACACGACCACGCGCTGCACGGAGGAGGACGCTGCCACTGCCTCGTCGGCCGTCTGTTTCATCGAAACCTTGGTTCCGCGCCGGTAGAAGGCATCGGCCGTCACGAGAACCTTCGCTCCAGAGTCGTTGAGCCGAGTCGCGATGGCCGGCGCGCCGAAGCCGGAGAAGATCGGAAGGTAGATCGCCCCGACCCGAGCTATGGCATACGCAGCCATGATGTTCTCGGGGACCATCGGCATGAAGACCGCCACGACATCGCCCTGCTCCACGCCGAGCGCTAGGAGCAAGTTCGCGCAGCGCGCCACCCCATCGGCGAGGTCCGCGTAGGTGAGGGTGCGCATTTCGCCGTCCTCCCCCTCCCACACGATCGCCGGGGCGCCGGCCCTCTGTGGGAGGTGACGGTCAATGCAGTTTTGGGTCAGATTGACCCTGCCGCCGACGAACCATTTCGGCCAGGCAGGCCCCCCGGAATCGTTGAGCACCTGTGTGTACGGGGTCGTGAACTCGAGCCCGAGGTCTTTGACGACCGCGTTCCAGAACCACTCGGGGTCCTCCTGCGAGCGCTCAACGAGCTCGCGATAGTCGCCGAAGCCGTGCGCCCTCATTAGGCGCGTGGCGTTTGCGTTTTCGATGTAGTCGACGTTGGGGGTCCAGAAAAAATCGCTCATGCCCGAAGGCTATATCCGTATTTCGGAGCCAACCTCCTCCCGAAACGGCACGCGTCCGCCGTTAGCTCGATCTCGTAACGATTTCCGGACATCACGTCGATTGGATCGCTGTGTCACGAACTCCCAGTGGGGACGGCGCGCACCGGCGGACAACAGAAAGGAGGAACCGGGGGTCGAGGTCAACGGAGTGCTCGATTGTGGGGACACCCCGTGAGAAAAGGTGACTTTCTTTCCCCATCCCCCTGGACGTTCGGGCTACCAGCAATTGGAATGCCGGAGGGGCCCTCTGAGGGCCGATTCGATCGATTCGGGAGGTCAAATGAGAAAAGGTTCTAAACGGATTGCCGCGCTGGTCTCGGTAGCGATGCTGGCTGCCGCACTCGTAGGCACGACCGGCACGGCAAAGGCCCAGGAAGAGCTCAGCGTGCTGAACGGTTTCCCCCTGTTCGAAGCTGCTCAGGGAGCGCCTGCGGATGGCATGCGTTTCTACGCGCCGGAGCTGAACGTCCACCCGGATACCCAGATCAATTTCCAGTGGGCCGGCTTCCACACCGCGACGCTGCTTCCCGGTGGGGTGGACGCGGAAGCTTGGGTTGCTGAGAATGCATCGGAGTTCGGGGATCCGTTCTTCGTAGCCCTGGAGGATCCCGACGACACTGGACTGGACCCCGGCAGCAGCGCCGCCAAGCCGGCCGTCAAGTTCAACAACAGTGTCGCCTTGCCCAGCGATCCCACATGTGGCGTTGCCCCGGCGAACCCATGCTCCTACGACGGTAGTGCGATCGTGAGCTCGGGGCTTCCGCTCGCCGAGGACGCCGAGGCCTTCTCCGTCACGGTCGACGCGACTCCTGGTACGGAGTTCTGGGTCATTTGCCTCCTGCACCCGAACATGCGCCTGAAGATCAACGTCGTTGCACCCGGAGAGAACGCGACCCTTCAGGCCGAGATCGACGCGTTCGCGGGCGCAACGACCGCGCAGGATGCAGCCGGGGCCGCTGCTCTACACCAGAAGCTCCAGAAACCCCGTAAGCGCAATGGCGTCTGGCAGGCCTTCGGCGGAGCCGACGGAGACGGCTTCGCTCTGCTCGGCATGTACCCGAGGAAGCTGACGATCCGTAAGGGCGATCGGGTGCGGTGGCGCTTCGACCGGCTTCCGTTCGAAATCCATACGGTGTCGTTCCCGAGGAATAAGGCGCTTGAGATCATCCAGGGTGACTTCGTCCCCGCATGTGATCCGGACGGAGACACAGGTCCGGGCCCGGACACCCCGCCTGAGCTCGAGGGCCCGCCGTTCTGTAACGACCCGAGCCAGCTCGAGATCGAGTTGCAGCCGCGCAGCATGCACCAGTACGGCAACGGCAAGATCACGGGCGCAGGTGACTTCGAAACCTCCGGCGTGCGGGGCGAGTTCGGATTCAACGAGGATCCGTACACCCTCAGGTTCAAAAAGACGTCGAACAAGAAGGGCTTCAAGTACATCTGCATGATCCACGGGGGCTTCATGGGTGGCCGCGTGGTTGTTAAGCCGAGAAGGTAGAAGAACGCCGCTCGCGAGACGGCCCCCCATTGGGGGCCGTCTCCGCGGCGTTCAGAGGAGAGCCCAAGCATTGAGATCCAAACTTGTCCTGTTTGCAGTCGTTGCGAGCCTGATCGGGGTGGTGCCGGTGATCGTCTCGGCGCAGTCCGAGCGCGAGCAGGTCTGCACCGATCCCGACGAATCGTTTGACCTATTTGCCGAGCGTCTCAGCAAGACGCGCATCGGCTATGGACTCACACCGGGCCGCGCAACAGTCCCGGGGCCTACGATCGAAATGATCGAGGGCGACTGCATCGCGGTCACGCTCGTCAACGACACCGACGTTCGGCTGAGCATGCATGCGCACGGCGTTCACTACACGCCCGCCAGCGACGGCACTCCTCACAACTCATCCTGCGTCGGCCCGGGGAAGTCGCGGACGTTTGTCTTCTCGGCGCCGGGTCCTCGTGACGGCGCGCCGGGAACGGCGGGCTACTGGCACTACCACGACCACTGCATGAAGGGCGCGCACGGGACGGCGGGAACTCAGGCCGGCCTGTTCGGCGCAATCATCGTGCGCCGGCCGGGCGATCCCGTTCCCGATCGGGAGCCGTTCGTCCTCACCATGGGGCCGGGTAAGACCATCAACAAGAAGGTCGCGCCCCGTACGCCTCTTCTCGAGGCGAACCAGGGAGAGCGCGTCGAGTTCGTCGTCATCGGCGAGGGCGACCTAATGCACACCTTTCATCTTCATGGACATCGGTGGGCGGACAACCGAACGGGAATCCCGTCGTCGAACGCGGACCGAATAATCGACAACATAACCGTGGGTCCAGCAGACTCCTTCGGATTCCAGATGATCGCCGGGGACGGCGTTGGGCCGGGAGCGTGGATGTACCACTGCCACGTGCAAAACCACTCGGACCTTGGGATGGTGGG
>DASQUP010000241.1:0-5238 GCA_035641235.1 Actinomycetota bacterium | reverse complement strand
TGTCGGCGCCGATGGTGGGGCGCGAACCGGAACTCAGCGTGCTTCGCTCGGTGTTCGACCGCGTGAAAATCGAGAACGCGTCGCACCTGATCTCCGTTGTCGGCGACGCGGGTGTGGGCAAGAGCCGCTTGGTGCAGGAATTCATCCGCAACCTTGCCGGTGACGAACGTGTCGTGAGCAGCAGGTGCCCGCCATCCGGTGAAGGCCTGACTCTGTGGCCACTCGCCCGGATCCTGCGCGGCGAGGCAGGGATCCTCGATTCGGACCCGCCCGAACTTGCGTACGAAAAACTCGAAAAGATTGTGGCGAATCTCGCACCGGAACTCACCGCCGACGGGGAGGCAACCGTCGCAGCATTCGCACATACGCTTGGAATGGAGTCCTCGACGGCGCACAAGCCGGACCCCCGCTCAACGCTGCGCCAGCTCGTCGCCGCATGGCGCGCGTTGTTGCGGCACATGTCGCAGTCCGGGGCACTGGTCGTGTTGATCGAAGATCTTCATTGGGCCGATCACACCATGCTCGACATCCTCACCGAGCTGTCGGAGCGGCCGCTGGGCGCCGTCTTGTTCCTCTGCACAGCTCGCCCGGAGCTACTGCGCAACAGAACGACTTGGGGAGCAGGTTCACGCAACTACTCCGCGGTGTCCCTCGACCCGCTAACGGAGGACGAGAGCCAGGAGCTGATCTCTTCCCTCCTCGGCGCCACCGATCTGCCCGCCGAGTTCTCCCGAAAAGTCTTACGGCGCGCCGAAGGAAACCCGTTCTTCCTGCACGAGATCCTGCGAAGCCTTATCGACGAGGGTCGTCTTCGTCAGAGCGACGGACAATGGGTACCCTCGGACAAACTTGCCGAGGTCGAGATCCCGGACGACGTGCATGCGGTGATCCTGTCGCGCATCGATCTGCTCGAACCTACCGAGCGCAGGGTGCTGCAACAGGCATCCGTGGTTGGGCGGAACTTCTGGAGCGGCGCCGTCGCACAGCTCACCGGCATCGAGGACCTGAGCCTGATATTGCGCAATCTGCAGCAGCGCGAGTTCATCGTGGAGCGGCTGACGTCGTCGATATCGGGGGAACTCGAGTTCAGCTTCAAGCACGTGTTGATACGCGACGTCGCGTACCAGAGCTTGCCGCGGCGAGCTCGCGGACAGGCGCACGCAGTAATCGCATCGTGGATCGAGAACGTCGGTAAGCGGCGATTTCGGGAGCGCGCCGAATTGCTCGCCCACCACTACACCAAGGCGTTCAAGTTCCTCGGCGAACATGATTTCCGCGTCCAGGCTCGGAAGTTTGCGATGGCGGCCTCGATCAATGCCTACCGAAAGGCCGCCTCGGAGCGCGCCGAATGGTACGGGCGGCAAGCGGTCGATCTTTCGATCGAGCCTGAGGAGCGGGTCGAGGCTCTCGAATTCCTCGGTGATGCGCATCTCGTCGGTGATCCTGCCTATCGCGCATTCCGCGAGGCGATGTCGATAGTGGAGGAGTCCGAGTCTCCGGACAAGGAGCTCCTTGGGCGCCTTACAGCCCAGGCCGCGATCATTCCCACGCGCTACAGAGGCTCGATGTTAAACGTGCCCTCTCGGGCCGAACTCGTGGAACTGATCGACAAGGGCATGCAGGTTGCGGGTGACGCCGACAGGGCCCGGCTCCTAGCGACACGGGCCTTCATGCAGCTCATGGTCTATGAGGAACTCACCGACGACGGGAGACGGGCAGTTGAGGAAGCCCTCGAGATCGCGGAGCGGGCGGGGGATGCAGACCTCATCTCGCTTGTGCTAGACGCCGTCGCCGGCTGCCACAAGTACGACGGGCTGTATGGAGAGGCACTGCGTGTACACCAGCGGCGGTACGAGTTGCTTGACAAGGTGCAGAACCCTGCCGAGGCATCCGACACCTACGGGATGCTCGCCTGGGTAACCACCATGATGGGCCGATATAGGGATGCGATCTCGTACGCGACAACCGGCGTCGACTTCGCCCTCGATGTGAACCCCGGCGGGCTCCTGCACAGCCTGGCGTGGCGCGCCCACGCGCGGTTCATGATCGGGGACTGGGACGGAGCCCTCGCCGATCAGGCCGAGATCGAACGAATAAACGAGGGACTGCCCGGCCACATTTTGGCCATTCCGTACTCGCTGCGAGCGTATGCACTCGCCATGCTCATTCACGAGTTGCGCGGTGACGAAGAGCGGGCGGGTAACTACTTCGAGTTGTTGGCGCGTTCCTCTGAGTTGCCCCCCAGCATGGGGCCGACCGAGGGCGGTATGTTCGTTGCCCGCTACCTCGTCCACGGCGGCAACATCGACCGGGCGCGGTCCATCCTTGCTGCCGCGAGGACGAAGTTCGCCGGCTTTCAGCTCGAGGCGAGCATGGACCTGATCGCGGCGGCGGGAGAGTGGGACCACACGATGGAGATCGTCTCGCACGCCCGAGAACGCGCCCTGGTGGGGGAACTGGAAGCCCTTCCCGCCTTCGCGGACCGGCTCCAGGGACGCCACGCGTGGGCCACCGGAGACCTCAGCACCGCCGAGCAGAAACTTCGTTCTGCCATAGCGACATTCGATCGAGTCGGAGCTACGTGGGAGCGAGCCGTCACCCAACTCGACCTCGGTGAGGTCCTTCGGAAGGTGGGAGGACCCGGGGAAGCGGTCACCCCCTTGCGTGCGGCGCTGTCGGAGTTCGCGCGGCTTCGCTCGGTCAGAGAGGAAGAGCGCGCCGCCAGACTCCTGGACGGATTACCCGCCTGAAGAAGGCTTCTGTAGAGGGGGGAAGCGAGGGGAGCCTCGGGGAGGGAGCCCCCCTCGCTGAGAATCTCAGCTTTGCGGCCCGCACCGCATTGCTGTGACCGCAGTATCCCGCCGGACCCTTAAGGTCGTCTGTCCGCAAGATGACAGTTGTGCGATTTCCCGGAAAAATCTCAGAGACCGGCGCGCCGGCGGAGCTGATCCAGCTCCTTGACGACGATCTTTCGCCCCCGCAACTCCACGAGGTCACGGCGCTCGAACAACCTCAGGATCTGGTTGACGCTCTGGCGCGAGCCGCCGACCATCGCGGCGAGGTCCGTCTGTGTCAGTCTGAGGTCGAGGATCGTCTCGCCGTGCTGGTCGACTCCGCGGGAGTCCGTGAAACTGACCAGCAGCTTGGCCACCCGACCATGGAGATCGAGGAAAACGAGATCGGTTGCCTGTTCGGTCAGGCGCCGGACCACTCCACCGAGAGTCCGAAGCAGCGAGTCTGTGATCGCCGGATGCTCGTGCATCACCTGGAGCAAAGTGGTGCGCGTGAGGGCTAGGAGTTTCGTGGCCTCGAGGGTCTCCGCCGACGCCGATCGAGGACCACCATCGATTACCGCCAGCTCTCCAAAAATGTCCCCCGGGCCGAGGGTGACGAGAACCATCTCGTCGCCATCCTCGGACGTCACGAAGACCTTGACCGACCCTTCCGCGACGATAAAAAGGGACTCGCCGAGATCTCCCTGGTAGAAGATCAGTTGACCCTTCTTGTAGTTCCTCTCAATGGCCACTTCGGCGAGCCGGAGGCGCGCAGACTCGCCCAGCTCCCCGAAAAGTCCGGTGCGGGCCAATAATCCCGTTGCCTGGTCGGCCCTCATGGGCCCGTGGAGGGTCGGATCACGGTCAAAGTCTACGGGCCGTCCGCGAGCGGGCGATTCTCAGAAACAATTGCCTGGAGTGCCCCACGACAGGAGGACGGGATGGAAAGGGCCGAAGTGAACGGGTGGCTTGAAAGGTACATCGAAGCATGGAAGACCTACGATCGAGAGCTGATTGCGGACCTCTACAGCGACGACATCGTCTATCGCTACCACCCGTACGATGAGCCGATCCGGGGACGCGATGCGGTGGTCGATTCCTGGCTCGGTACCGGCGAATACTCGGATGAGGCATGGGCCCCTGACGAGCCGGGAACCTACGAAGCTACCTACAGAGCGGTCGCCGTCGACGGCGACCTAGCGGTGGCGACGGGGAGCAGCACATATCTCACGGAGCCCGGCGGCACCGTCAAGATGATTTATGACAACTGCTTCGTGATGCGCTTCGACGGTTCGGGCCGGTGCAGGGAGTTCACGGAGTGGTTCATGCAGCACCCATCACCAGAGTCGGGCCGAGATGGCAGTTAGCCGCCTTATTTCGTGGTTAATTGCCATCTGGGAGATCGGGAGTGGTCGCGCTGGCATCTCGGCGGGCGCGCCGGAACTCTCGCCGGGCTTACCTGACCGACGAGAGTCCGACTGCGGCGAGAACTCGCCTATAAACACGGATGCGCGTGCGGCTCGACTGCCGTTCGCTCCCGGCAACCGCCTTGGCCCTCTGGGCCAGGCGGTACTGGTCTGCACGGGCGATCAGCTCGTCCGTCCGCATTCGCCCCAGCTCCGTGGTGAAGTAGTGGGACATCTCCTTCTCCCTTGCCTCCCGCTGCTTTCTGCAGCATGTACACATGCTCGCTCTGAATGGGGACGGAGTCTGTCCTCTGTCCGACCGGCCTACTGTCGGTTGGACGACAGGCGAAAATCCTTCCCATAGCCGGACGAGCCCGCCACAATCCGGGTAACGACCGGGAAGGAGCAGAGATGCGCTCGAAGAACCGCAGTCAGGCAGAACTCGTAAATGTGCTGAAGACCATCCCACTGTTCGGGCCGTGTTCCAAGGTTGATCTCCGCAGGATCGCCGCCATCGTGAAGCAAGTTGAATTCGCAGCCGGGGAGGTCATCTGCCGCGAAGGAGACACCGGCGTGGGTCTACATGTTGTGCTCGAGGGTGAGACGAAAGTGCAGATAGGCGGCCGCACACGACGGAAGTTGGGTGCGGGGGCATTCTTTGGCGAGATCGCTCTCCTCGACGGCGGACCCCGTTCCGCCACAGTGGTTGCCGAGACGCCGGTCAAGACGCTGTCGATCCCGTCGTGGAGTTTCACATCGGTGCTCAAGTCACAGCCCGGCCTTGCCATGAAGATGCTCGAAGAGACGTGCAGGCGGCTGCGTACCGCCGGAGGTTCCTACGCCCAGTAATCGCAAGGAGAAGTCATCAGATACTGGCCTTTTCTCCTAGCCCTTCTGTCGCTGGTGGGGCTGATTCTCGTAGCCGGATCGGGAGGACGTGGTGCGCGTGTAGCGGTGGCGATAGTCATCGTAATGCTGGCTGTGATCGTGGCCGCGTTTGTGCTCGCTGCCATCAGGGGACCGGCATTCTAGGAGCCGGGCGGAGCCGCGCAGGCTGC
>DASQUP010000240.1:0-7453 GCA_035641235.1 Actinomycetota bacterium | reverse complement strand
GTACCTTGCGCCGGCACGGTGAGTACCGCGACGGCGAGCACCAATGCGACCGCGAGCCACACCACTCGCGCCATCAATCGTGGTGCGTGTGCGAACTGCATGACCCCTCCCTTCATCTGAACGCCCGACGCGAACGGCTGCTTCTCATTTCGGCCTCCTTCCCGAGAAGTGGCTCGGCTTTCCCTTGCTTAGCGAGGATCGATTTGGATGGACTCCACCATCTGAAGCAGCTCCGCTCGGTCCTGCGCCGTTGCACCTGCGATGAGCGAGGCGTCGATCACGAGCGGTACGCCATCGACGTCGAGGATCCACAGGAGATCGACCTGACCGGGCCCGCCGAGGAACCTCTCGCCCCCACCCGTGTCCAACCACACGCGGAATTGGGCTTGGTCGCAGCGACCGAGGTTTGTTCGGGCGGGCACCGTCCGCTCGAGGTACGTGCCAGAGAAGCCGTCGATCCTCGCGTCGGTCGGTGCCGATACGCGGAGCCCTTGCTGGCCGGCGAGAGCCGCCGCCAGGCCATCGGCTGACGAGATCGCCGACCTGTCGAGCTGCGTTCTGCTCCACTTGCAGGCATCGGCGTAGAGGTCCCCGACGACCCAAGCGCTCACTCCGGTCTGGTGTGCCTCGGGCTTGACGGCCGCCCATCCTTTTTGTCCTTCTTGAAGACCCACATAACCGTCCGGAACGTCGATCGTGATCTGGTGCGAAGCGTCGAAGTCGGAATCGAGGGTGCTGAAGACGTACCGGCCTGGCTCCACGTTCCCGCTGGGCAGCGGCGGAATAGGACTTGGGGATGCACCGCCGGCCCCCAGAGTGGACCCGGCGTTGGTGTCATCCCGCAGTGTGCTGAACCCAAGCGCCACGCCTCCGAGCACGAGCACGCCGACGAGACCAAAGAAAGTCGCCTTCCGCCTCGCGACGTGCTGCCGCTGATCGCGGTGCTGACGTTCGGGCGCGTTCGGGTCTGGCCGGACCTTCTGGGTCGCCATCCTGGAACACCTCCTGCCTGCGCCCGTGTGAGGCGCTCCTCGGAGCATCAGGGGTCCACGTTGGAGCCTCGCGCAGAGCTCGTTGGAAGAACGTTGGAGTCGACGGATCGGGTCTTCCCCGCGCGACGCCGCGGGTCGTAGTGTGTGCCGATGGAATTCAGGCTGCTCGGGCCGCTCGAGGTGTCGGAAGGTGGTCGGGCGCGCGCGATAGGCGGTCCCAAGCAGCGGACGGTCCTCGTCCATCTGATCCTTCGTTCGAACCACGTGGTCCCGCCGGAGCGCCTGATCGAGCAGATCTGGGGGGCCGACCCTCCCCCGGCTGCCCGAAGCACCCTGCGGGGCTACCTGTCCCATCTGCGCAGGGCCCTCGCGCCCGGCCGTCTCGAGCACCGGTCGGGCGGATACGTCCTTCACGCCGATCCCTCCTCGATCGACGCGCTCAGGTTCGAGGCCCTGGTGGCGGAGGCCCGGGCCAGGGCCACGGAAGATCCGGCCGCCGCGGCACGCGGGTTCGCGAGCGCCCTGCAGCTGTGGCGTGGCCCGGCGCTCGACGACCTGGCCGACCAGCCATCGCTCCAGCCCGAGATCGCCCGCCTCCAGGAGCTCCGGCTCGCTGCCACCGAGGAGCGGCTCGGAGCCGAGCTCGACCTCGGGCGCCATCGCGAGCTGATCCCGGAGCTGGAGACCCTCGTCGCGTCGTATCCCTTCCGGGAGCGCCTCTGGGCTCACCTCATGACCGCGCTGTACCGCTCGGGACGCCAGGCGGACGCGCTCGCGGCGTTCCTTCGCGCCCGTGACCTTCTGGCCGAGGAGCTCGGGATCGACCCCTCGCCCGAGCTCCGCATCCTGCAGGAACGGATCCTCCGCCAGGATCCGTCGCTCGACGCCGGAGGTGAGCCGCTCCGCGGGTACCGGCTCCTCGAGCAGGTGGGCGCCGGCTCCTTCGGCGCGGTGCATCGGGCGTTCCAGCCCCAGGTCGGTCGCGAGGTCGCGATCAAGACGATCCATGCCCGGTTCGCCAACGACCCCGAGTTCATCCGCCGGTTCGAGGCCGAGGCCCAGCTGATCGCCCGGCTCGAACACCCCCACGTCGTCCCGATGTACGACTTCTGGCGCGAGCCTTCGGGCGCGTACCTGGTGATGCGCTACCTGAGAGGCGGGAGCCTGCGGGAGCGGCTCGCGCACGGCATCTTCTCTCCGGACGACGCCGCTCGGCTCCTCGATCAGGTCTCCCTCGCGCTCGAGGCGGCCCAGCGCCAGGGAGTCGTTCACCGCGACATGAAGCCCGCCAACATTCTGTTCGACGAGGACGACAACGCGTACCTGACCGACTTTGGCATCGCCAGGGACCTCGAGGTCGCGGATGTCACTTCGAAGGACTCGACGCCGAGCCCGCTCGCCTACTACCTCTCGCCCGAGGAGATCGGCGGCGAGACCGTCACACCCCAGACCGACATCTACAGCCTGGGCGTCGTCCTGTACGAGATGCTCGCCGGGCGTCACCCCTTCGCGGATTCCGCGCCCGGCGAGGTCATGGCGAGACACCTCACGTCGCCCCTGCCCCCGGTCAGCCGATCGCACCCCGGCGTGCCGACCGCGATCGACGACGTCATCGCGCGGGCCACTGCCAAGGACCCGACGGAGCGCTACCACGACGCGGTCGCCTTGGCCTCGGCGTTCCGCGCCGCCCTCGCCCCCGTGGCCCAACGCCCTGAGGCGGTCGGCATCGAGATCCGCAACCCGTACAAGGGGCTCCGACCTTTCCTGGAACCCGACGCTCCGGACTTCTTCGGGAGACAGACGATCCTGGCCGAGATCCTCGCTCGACTCTCGGATCAGACCGAGGGCTCGAGGTTCCTCGCGGTGGTCGGACCGTCAGGGAGCGGGAAGTCCTCGCTGGTCCGCGCGGGGGTGCTGCCGGCGCTGCGCCGCGGAGCCCTCCCTGGATCGGAGCACTGGTTCATTGCTGACATGCATCCGGGCGCTCACCCGTTCGAGGAGCTGGCGTCGGCCCTGACCCGGATCGCGGTGAATCCACCGGTCGACCTGGTCGACCGGCTGGAACGGGGCGAGGACGGGCTGGGGACGACGACGAGCTCGCTGCTGCCGCCGGGCTCCGAGCTCGTGCTGGTGATCGACCAGTTCGAGGAGCTGTTCACGCTCCTCGACGACGATGACGCGCGAACCCGATTCCTCGCGGCGCTGAGCCGAGCGGCGAACGATCCGGACACTCGGCTGCGCGTCCTCGTCACGCTCCGTGCCGACTATTACGATCGCCCGCTCACCTACACCGGACTGGCCGAGCTCATGAAGGCGCGGAGCGTCGTCGTGACCCCGCTTGTCCCCGAGGAGCTCGAGCGCGCGGTGGCCGGGCCGGCCGAGGGCGTCGGCGTCCGGATCCAGCCGGCCGTCGTAGCCGACATCGTCGCCGAGGTGGCGGCGCAGCCCGGGGCCCTTCCGCTCCTCCAGTACGCCCTCACCGAGATGTTCGAGCGTCGCGATGGCTCGGCCCTCACATCCGAGGGGTATCGAGAGATCGGCGGCGTGTCGGCGGCCCTGCCTCGTCGGGCCGAGGATCTGTACCGGAGGATGAACCAGGCGGGTCAAGCGGCGGCACGCCAGCTCTTCCTGCGGCTCATCACGCTCGGCACCGACGCATCCGAGGACACGCGGCGGCGCGTCCTGCGATCGGAGCTCACCTCCCTCGTCGATGTCGACGCGGGAGCAATGGGAGCCGTCATCGAGACGTTCGGCGCGCGGCGACTGCTCTCCTTCGATCACGACCCCGTCACGCGAGGGCCGACCGTCGAGGTAGCGCACGAGGCTCTCCTGCGCGAGTGGGATCGCCTGCGAGGGTGGGTCGAGGGGGCGCGCGAGGACGTCCGCGCCCACCGACGGCTGTCCGCCGCCGCTCGCGAGTGGACCGACTCCGGCCGGGACCCGAGCTTTCTCCTCCGCGGGAACCAGCTGGAGAGGTACGAGGCGTGGACCTCGTCCTCGGGACTGGCCCTCACCGGCGACGAGCGCGCCTACCTCGACGCGAGTCTCGCGCAGCGGGCCACGGAGCTCGCCGATGAGGGATCCCGGAGAGCACGAGAGACGGCGCTCGAGCGGCGATCGGCGCGCCGGCTGCGTGCGCTCGTGGCCGTCTTCGCAGCTGCTGCCCTCATCGCCGCTTCGCTCACCGCCGTGGCGACGAGCCAGCGGCGTGAGGCTGAGCGCGGGGCCAGAGTCGCCGCCGCACGAGAGCTAGCCGCGGCCTCGGTGGCCAACCTGGAGGTCGATCCCGAGCTCAGCGTCTTACTCGCCATCCAGGCCGTCCAGACCACGCGCTCGGGGGACGGGACGGTTCTCCCGGAAGCGCAGGACGCGCTCCACCGCGCGGTGACGGCGTCCCGCCTCGAGTTGCAGGTTCCAGGGCTGGGGGGCCTCCTCGCCTGGAGCCCACGAGGGGTCTTCGTGACCGAGGGCCCCGAGGGCTCGGGTTTGATCGACATCAGGGACTCCGGAACGGGCGAGCGTGTCCGCTCGTTCCGGGGACACGATGGGGACGTGAACGATGTGGCCTTCAGCCCGGACGGATCGTTGCTCGCCTCCACCGGGCAGGACGCGACCCTCAAGGTGTGGGACGCATCGACATGGCGGCTCGTGTCGAGCCTCTCGGGGGTCGGCGGCGCATGGGGTCCGTCCTTCAGCGCCGACGGGTCGCTCGTGGCCGCCGCCTGGGACCGCCGGTTCTGGGACGACGGGCAGGTCCAGATCTTGAACCTGTCCAGCGGCCGGGTGGTCTCGGCGGTTGGTGTGCCGCAGGTGATCGACACGGCCCTCAGTCCGGATGGCAAACGCCTGGCCGTGGCCAGGTACTGGCCTGAGGCCGGAGGAGAGGAAGGCGCCGTTTTCGACGTGAGCACCGGCGAGCAAGTCTTCACGCTAGCGGGGCCCAACTGCTGCATCAGTCCGCGTTCCCGAGGGGTGTCCTGGAGTCCGGACGGCCGACTCATCGCCGCGAGCAGCGCGGAAACCGTGCGCGTCTGGGACGCGGAAACGGGAACGCTTCGCCACACGTTGCTTGGTCACAGCAGTTTGGTCTTGAGCGTCGCGTGGAGCCACGATTCGTCGCGCTTGGTCACGGGCAGTTTGGACGGCACGGCGAAGGTGTGGGAGATCGGCTCTGACGGCGTTCAAGAGCAGTGGTCGCTCTCCGCGCAGGAGACGAGGAGCGGTGTCGTGGGAGTTGCGTTCTCCCGCGATGGGACGCGGGTGATGGCCGGAGACGTGGGTGTCACCGCGGTGAAGGTCTGGGACCTCGAGCCGGCCGGCGACGCCGAGTTGGCGAACCTCCCTGCTCCCGGATATCCCGCGGCGGAGTTCATGCCGGACGGACGGCGTGTCGTGACGAGCAGCTGGGACAGCGCCGACAGGGCCAACGCCGTGACGATCTGGGACCTGCAGACGGGACGCGATCTGCGAACGATCGGGCCGGCGACCGATTTCTTCCGGTTCCAAGCATTCGACGTGAGGCCGGACGGCGGCTCGATCGCCCTCGGGGGCTGGAGCACGCCTCGCGGTCTTGGCGGTGCGTCTGCGGCAAGGGCGTGGGATTCGTCGACGGGCGAGGAGCTTTACCGCACCGGACACGGTCTCGACGTCAACGAGGTCGCCTTCAGTCCGGATGGCGAGTATCTGGCCACGGCGAGTTGGGACGAAACCGCGAAGATCGTCGATCGCTCAGGTCGCGTGGTCCAAGTCTTGGGAGGAGGTCTGCCGGTCTCCGATGTCGTATTCAGCTTCGACGGCCGCTTGGTGGCTACTGCCGAGTTCAGCCTCGCAGGAGGAGGAGAGCGCGTCAGGATCTGGGACTGGGCCCGAGGAGAGCCCGTCCTCACGATCGACGCCGATACACCCTCCTATCCCCAGGTGGATTTCGATCCCACCGGGCCCAGGGTTGTGCTGACTGGGTCGGACGGACTCCCGGAGGTGTGGGACGTGGACGGCGGTGCGCGCGTGGCCATCCTGGCCGGACCCCCCGGAGGCGTCAAGGACCTGGCCTTCAGCCCCGACGGATCTCGCATCGCCACAGCGCGCGTCGACGGCCGGGTCCAGTTGTTCGACGCGGACACGGGCGCGCCACACCTTGTCCTGCGGGGGTCAGGATGCGCAGTGGAAGGCGTGGCCTTCAGTCCGGACGGGAAGAAGCTCGTCTCCTCGAGCGGGTGCGACGGTGTCCGGATCTGGGCTCTTGACATCGACGATCTCCTCGAGATCGCGCGGCGAGAAGCCGGGAGAACGCTCACCGACCGGGAGTGCCGCCAGTACCTCCACGTGGATCAGTGCCCGCAGACGTGAGCCAGATCCACTTGTGATGCGCCCGTTTCCCGGGTACGCCCGGGAAGGCGAGTGCAAGTTACGGGACAGGCTGACCCAACTTTAGCCCCAACTTTCGCCGACCCTTCCCGTTTGCATTTTCGTGCTTAAACAACCCAGCGAGGTTCGAGGGGCCCCGCATCGCCAAGCCCAGGTAGATCGCTCACCGCGCCGGGGTTCTCGATGCGGCCTGCGCCGCCCACCCCGAACGCTTCGTCCGACACCCACCGACATCGCCGGCGGTACCCAAGGCCGCGTGGATCAACAAGCCCGAACACGCGCCGGGTATTCTTACGTAATGCGTCCCCTTCGATATTCCATCAACGTCACATTGGACGGGTGCTGCGATCATCGTGAGATGTTCGCGGACGAAGACTTGCATCGTCACGCGGTCGAGAACCTCGACCGGGCCGATGCCCTCCTCTTTGGTCGGGTGACCTACGAAATGATGGAGGCAGCGTGGCGGCCGCCGACGCGGACGGGGGAGAGGCCTGACTGGATGGAACCCTTCGCCCGGACGATCGACGCGGCAAAGAAGTACGTCGTGTCGAGCACCCTAGACCGGGTCGATTGGAACGCGGAGCTCGTGCGCGGGGATCTGGGGAAGGCCGTTCAGCAGCTCAAGCGGGAGTCGGGCAAGGGACTGTTCGTGGGAGGCGTGCAGCTCCCTCTTGCGTTGGCGGAGCTGGGATTGATCGATGAGTACGAGTTCGTGGTGCACCCCAGGCTCGTGGGCCATGGGCCGACGTTGTTCGCGGGGCTATCGAAGCGTGTCGACTTGAAGCTCGTGAGCCGGCTGGAGTTCGGCTCGGGGGCGGTGGCGGTATGTGCCGAGAAGGTAGCCATCGGGACTGAAGTCTACGCTCTCCCAAGTCGTCTTTCCTTCTACATAGGGCCGCCAGCGGTCGCTTGGGATGTTGCACTTAGTATGCGAATTCGCGGAAGCGGGCTAACTATTCGCTCAAGCGGACCGCCGGGGTCGGCATTGCGGTAACATCGTGGCGTTCGCGGCCGGCGGCCGCTTAGCTCAAGCGTTCGGCGTGACAGGACAACAGATCGACACAGGGGGCATCGAGCTGCTCAGTTTGTCGGCAAGA
>DASQUP010000239.1:0-4898 GCA_035641235.1 Actinomycetota bacterium | reverse complement strand
ACTCGGTCACTTCGTCAGATATCGCGCCCAAGACAACTCCTCCCTGTTTCACTGGACCTAGGGAACCAGCTTCTGTGGTCACTGCATGAATTGGCCGGTGCGCGCAACGCACTACCTCGAAGTCTCCATAACAACGACATAAACCGGCCCGGCGCACGGAATCGGTGATTCCCCTCACTCAAGGGGCGGGGTAATCCAGCGACTGCGATTGGCGGATTCATACAACGCCTCCATGATGGCGACACGGGTGGCGGCCTCTCGAACGGTCACTGACGGAACGTCCCGAGCGCCGGCCAGGGCGTCGAGGAATAGCTCGAACGAGTGTGGAAGCGGTTCGGGGAGCGCGGACCGGAACGCGGAGCAGCCGAATTTCGAGGCAAAAACTTCGGCGCGGTCGGTGTCCAGATCGAAGACGCCGCGGAGATCAAGTTCCGGATACGAGTGGATGTCAGACGCATATGCGGGCGCGACCCATCCGCAACCGATGATCCCTACCCCCAGTTCGGTTCCTGGATTGTCTAGGCGCAAATGATCTCGATTCCTAGTGAGCGGTACGCGGAGAGCCGGTCGTCGTCCGGTTCTGCGTCGGTGACCAGGCGCGTTATTGCATCGAGTGAACAGACGAGGAATGGAGCACTCGTTCCGAGCTTTTCTTGGTCGGCGACAAGAAGTACTTCAGCGGAACCTTCCACCATCAGGCGCTTGCGATAGGCATCCTCGGGGTCGAGGACGCTAGCTCCGAGTTCGGGATGCAGGCCGGCAGTCCCGAGCACGCAGAGATCCGCGCGCACGAAGCGCAAGCTGTCGGCGGCTGCGCTTCCGCCGGTAGCTAGCAAATTCTTGTCGAGTTGCCCTCCGATGAGTGAGACTTCAAGTCCCGGATGATCGGCGAGACGGGCGCCCACCGGCAGGCTGTTCGTTACCACCCTTGCGCGCAACGATGGGTCAAGATGCTCTGCCACTTGAAGTGTCGTTGTGCCCGAGTCAAAGAAAACAACCTGACCCGACGGGATCATCTGAGCAGCCCGCCGAGCGATCCTTCTCTTCCCTTCCGAAGCTCGTTGCTCCCGCTCTCGGTGGTCGAGGGGTGTTGTAGTTGGCAGTAAGGCACCGCCGTGGACTCGTTGGGCCTTCCCCGCCGCAGCGAGCTCGCGCAGATCTCGGCGAATAGTGTCCTGGGAAACCGCCAGCTCAGCACTCAGCTCGGCGGCTACGACTCTTCTGTCTCGGTCGAGCTTCGACAGGATCAGCTGGCGTCGTTCAGCGGTCAGCATTGCACGAAATTACACGACATTGCATGAAACTGCACGGGCCGACACTTCAACATACTGGCCTGTGACCTGCGATTTGTTGATGAGCGGTCCCGGGTTCGAACCGCCGACCCCTCCGTTGTGAGCGCCAATGAGGGTGGAACGCAACCCGATCAGTTGGAGCTCTCGAGGATGCCCCCTCGCAGTGAATAGGCGCTATTAACTCGGCGAGCCAATCATCCGTAGTAACCGTCGATCGGGACGCTCGCTTCGGCGAACAGCGCTGGTCCCTGGTAGTCGATCTCGGCGGCATCGGGCGCCATCGCTCCAGGCGGCCTCAAATTTTGCAGCTGTTGGCCCGAGAGAGCGAAGACGACCCGCCCGAGACCGGAGCGCGCAATAGCGCCACGGCACATCGGGCATGGCTCGCAACTCGTGTACATCGCCGTCTGTAAAGCGGTCTCTCGGTCGAGTTCTCGAGCGGCCCAAAGTGCAAGCTTCAGCTCAGGGTGGCCGGTGATGTCGCGCTCGGTGACGACTGTGTTGCGTTCCTCGGCGAGCACCTGTCCCTCGGGGCCGACCAGGAGCGACCCGAATGGCATATTGCCGGTTTGGCGCGCTTCTCCCGCGAGTTCTATCGCTCGTCGCAGATAGCCGTGGTCTGCTTCGTTCATAACAACCTCCTGTTTGGCTGACCATTGCCCACTCAGATATGCAGCTGACCCTGGGCTACGACTACCCCGGTACCGCCAACGCGGACTTGCGCGCCGAACACGGTGACCCGGATACGGCTCGCACGACCCATCGCGTATCCCTGTTCGATGATCATTGTCTTCTCGTCTGCGACAACCCCACGCGCCACCAGTTGGCTCGCCAAAGGACCGGCGGCACTCCCCGTCGCCGGATTTTCCACAATGCCGACGGTCGGGTTAAAAAAGCGCGCGTATGCCGCAGAATCTTGGTTGACCACATCAAGGGAGTAGGGATAGCACCCCTCACCCTCAACCTCTCTAAGTATGGCGGCGATACGAACTGCGTCGGGCTGCGCGCGATCGACCACGCCGCGGTTCGTCACCGGAACAAGGAGGTGGGCGGCACCAGTTGACACAACCTGCGCCGCGTCCTTGAGATTCTGGATATCGAGCCCGAGCGCTGCCGCCAGCTCGGGTAGATCTGTGACCATCTGCCCGAGCCGAGGCGGCGCTTGGTCCATCCAAATCTCGCTCGGCCGCCCGTTCAAGCCGACGACCTCTACCGGCAGAACTCGCTCACCGATCTCCTTTGCGAACCGACCATAACCGTCGTCTAGCGCCAGGTTGCCGGCGGTCCCAAGCCACCACCATGCGCCGAGCGCGTTGTGTCCCGCTCCGAAGACCTCAGTACCTGACGGAGTGAAAGATCGTATGCGACAGGTCATGCCGAGTTGCGGGGAGTCGTCACTGCCTTGAGGAGTAGGCAACCTCGCTCCATGGCCACGGCCTCGAACTACCTATACAGCCTCCGACCGATTCCCCCGCCTTGATGGGTCCTGCGGACTGTCACAAGATGGATGTAACCGGTCGGTTCCGTCTGCGACCAGAGGTCGACGCGTCTAGTTCATGCCGACTTCACAGGAATGGCAACCGAGCGCTTTAAGGTGCCCGGCGCCGTCCACACGCAAGGGGGTCACGTGAGCATCAAGCTCCATACCATGCTGTCGTTATTGCTGGCGATCCTGATTTCACTGGTGGCCGTAGGCGATACCGTCCGCGGCTCTGTCGCAGGCGAACTTCGCCGAAGAGCTCCGATCGTGATTGGACATCGCGGGGCCTCCGGATACCGGCCGGAGCACACGCTCGAGGCCTACGAGCTCGCAATCCAAATGGGTGCCGATTACATCGAGCCTGACCTGGTCTCAACAATGGACGGAGTGCTCGTTGCCCGGCACGAAAACGAGATCTCCGGCACGACCGACGTTGAGAACCATCCCGAGTTCGCGGATCGCCTGACGACCAAGACGATAGATGGGGTCTCGGTGACGGGGTGGTTCACAGAGGACTTCACGATTGCCGAGCTAAAGACCTTGCGTGCCGAGGAGCGCATTCCCGCGGTCCGGCCAAACAACACCGCGTTCAACGGGCTCTACGAGATCCCCACGCTCCAGGAGGTGATTGATCTCGCCCAAAGGGAAGGAGTAGGGATCTATCCGGAGACAAAGCACCCGACCTACTTCGACACGATTGGGCTGTCACTCGAGGAGCCGCTCGTTGAGACTCTGGAGGACAACGGCTACATCAAGAAACAGGATCCGGTGTTCATCCAGTCCTTCGAGGTCGCCAACCTGAAGGAGCTCAACGAGATGACTCGGGTGCGGCTGGTTCAGCTCGTCAACGACACCGGAAAGCCCTACGACTTCGTCGTTTCGGGTGATCCGCGTACTTATTCCGATCTCATCACCGACGAGGGCCTCGATGAGATCGCGACCTATGCCGACGGCATCGGCGTGAACAAGAACCTGATAGTGCCTCGGAACGCCAACAACGAGCTGCTTGAACCGACTGACTTGGTCGATCGAGCACACGGGTCGAGGCTGCTTGTCCATGCGTGGACTTTCCGGAACGAGAACGCCTTCCTGCCGGAAGACTTTCGCGAGGGTGACCCGGCGTCACCGAATTACCTGATTGCGTACGGCGACTCGCCCTCAGAGTACGCGCTGTTCTTCGGCACCGAACTGGATGGCGTCTTTAGCGACAATCCCGACACGGCGGTAGCGTCTCGGGCACAGTTCCTGGGGAGGTGACCTCCCCGTTCTTTCCGTGGGGACCGGGGAAACCTCGGTCTCTCACGGAAAGAATGCGAATCGAGCGGCGCGTCGCGGTCGGCGGCGCGCCGCTATCGAGAGGCGCTACGCCAGAAACGCGGACCCAAAGGTAGCGTCGCGGATACCAGCGCCAGCCCGGCACCGACCCAGCAAGGGCTCTCGCGGTCGCTGGAGACCGACCACCCGATCAAACTGCAGGCCGCTCCCACCAGGGCGATCTGTGTGAAGACACGTTTCCTGCCCACGCGCTCAGCGAATCATCGCCGGAAGACAGAACGCGAAAAAAATCCTGAACGCCAACTGAACTCTGTACGGCGGTCGCGCAAAGCCGGGCAGGGAGTTTTGACAATCTATCCCTGGTGCCGCACGGCACATACCGCCTCCCGCGGCACTCGCCACGATCTACAGGCGTGCCTTTAGGGAAAGCATGGCAGATGAAGTCTCTACCTGAGCCTGGCAGCGCGCATGGCTCTCGCCGGCCGTCGCGCAGTCACAACAACACTGGAGCGGTCCGATGAGCCCGCCGCACGAGAGAGAGTTGCTGCCTACCCGGTCTGCCTGGAAGACATCAAGGCACTGTTGGTAGCGATGCTGTCCGTTGCCGGATCGTTTGCGCTGGCGTGGCCACTCGTTACGCGGACATCTTTTGAGGGGCATCCTGTGACCACGCCGTGCTGATCACTCTCTGGTCGCGATCGGGGAAGGGATGTCCTGATCGTCCTGATGCTGCACCTGGATGGCAACGAGCCGCGCGCCGGCTATTCGAGTGCTGTCTTCGTAAGCCTGACGTGTGGAGTGGATGGATCAGGGTCGTGAGTGAACAGAAACTCCTGAAGGCCGGCAAGGTC
>DASQUP010000238.1:0-11696 GCA_035641235.1 Actinomycetota bacterium | reverse complement strand
ACCCGCTTCCGAACGGCGCCGTCCTGCACGGGAATGCGGTCTACACCATTCGGCTAGTTCAGATTGCGCCCCTCGGTTGACGACGCACTCCTCGTTCGGTCCCTAGCATGGGCGCTATGCGAAAGTGGATTCGGGCGTCGGACAACGCACAAGATGCTCGGCGCGTGCTGCTCGACGCGGCGCTTGTGGTCGTTGTCGCCGCCGTAAACATCATCACAATCTCATCGGCAACCGTCGATCGGGACTCCGTCCCGCCCGACTATCTTGCTTACGCGTTCGGCGTCGTGATGGCTATGACCCTGCTGATGCGGCGCCGCTGGCCCGTCGGAACGCTCGTCGCGGCGACCGCCGTTTTCACCGTCTACAACTGGCTCGATTACCCCGGTTTCGTGCCGGCCCTTCCCCTGACAGTGCAGATTTTCACTGCCGCAGCGGCCGGTCATTTGCGATGGCCCATCGTCATCAGTCTCTTCTACACGGTGGGTCCACTCATCTACCAGTTGACCGCGACCAACGCACCCGTTACCGACGTACTCAACGAGGTCTTGAGAGACACCGGCTTCTTCGCCGCGATCATGCTGCTGGGCGAAGCCGTCCGAGGACGCCGAATGCACGCCGCCGACGTCACCGAGCGACTCGAACGTGCCCAGGCCGAGAACGAGCGCGTCGTAGAGGAGCTCAAGGTCGCTCACCTCGTTCAGGAACAGTTTCTGCCGTCCGAGCTGCCGGAGATCCCGGGCTGGCGCGTCCGGGCCTTCTACCGGGCCGCCCGCGAGGTCGGCGGCGACTTCTACAGCTTCACGGAGCTAGACGGAACCGAAGTCGGCATCGTCATCGGTGACGTCACCGACAAGGGTGCACCGGCAGCGCTCATCATGGCGACAACGCAGGCGCTGCTCCGCAGCGAGGCTCCGAGATCGAGCTCTCCATCCGAGGTTCTGGAAAAGGTCAACGAGGTACTGGTCGCCAACACCCCCGACAAGATGTTCGCAACGTGTACCTTCATGGCCCTCGACCCGGACAACGGCCGCGTTCGGTTCGCCAACGCGGGTCATCCACTCCCCTACATGACCACCGACGGGCGGACCGACGAGCTACGAGCCACGGGGATGCCCCTGGGCCTGCTCCCCGGATCCCGGTACGAGCCGGCGGCCGCCGTTCTGCCGCGCGGCTCCCGGCTCCTTTTGCACAGCGACGGGCTCGCCGAAGCTCACAACCGGGACGGCGAGATGTTCGGCCTCCCGCGGATCGAGGCCACAGCTCAGAGATGCCCGCTCGGCGACGATCTCATCGGAGCCCTCCTTACGGAGCTCGACGACTTCACGGGGCCCGCGTGGGAGCAGGAAGACGACATCACGCTGGTGACGCTCGAACGCCTCTAACCGCCGAGAGCCACAATTCGTTCTCAGGGGATTGCGCCGGAAATAATAATCCGGAAGGATCCCCTGAGAATGCCAAACGCCGCCCGAGTGAGACGCGGCGCGCCGCTCAACCTTCGATGTACGACATCACATGTTTGATGCGGGTGTAGTCCTCGAGTCCGTACATCGACAGGTCCTTGCCGTAGCCGGAATGCTTGAATCCGCCGTGCGGCATCTCCGCCACGAGTGGGATGTGGCAGTTGATCCACACGCACCCGAAGTCGAGTGCCTTCGACATGCGCAGCGCGCGCCCGTGGTCTTTCGTCCACACGCTCGATGCGAGGCCGTACTCGACGTCGTTCGCCCAGGCGAGCGCCTTTGTTTCATCGTCGAACTGCTGCACAGTGATCACGGGGCCGAAGATCTCGTTCTGGATCATCTCGTCGGTCTGCTCGACTCCCGTTACGACGGTCGGCTCGAAGAAGTACCCGCCGCGATCGATCTGGCGTCCGCCCGTCTGGACCTCAACGTGATTCGGCGCGGCGTTGAGGAAACCCTGAACTCGGGCGAGCTGGTTCGGATTGTTGAGCGGACCATAGAGAACGTCCTCGTCGTCGGGATCTCCCGTCTTTGCTTCCTTAGCCTGCTCGGTGATCGCGGAAACAAAGTCCCTGTAGACGCCCGGCGCGGCGAGGACACGCGTCGATGCCGTGCAGTCCTGACCGGCGTTGAAGTAGCCGGCCTCGGCGATGGCTTGCGACGCAGCCTCGAGGTCCGCATCGTCGAACACGATCACCGGCGCCTTGCCGCCGAGCTCGAGGTGAACTCGCTTGAGATCCGAAGCGGCCGCCCTCGCAACGTCCATGCCTGCACGCACGCTCCCGGTGATCGAGGCCATCGAGGGAACGTCGTGCGAAATCAGCTTTGCACCAGTGTCACGATCACCGCAGACGACGTTGAACACTCCGGGTGGAAGGAACTCCGCCATGACCTCGGCCATCTTTACGGTGGTCACCGGCGTGGTGTCCGAGGGCTTCAGCACAACAGTATTGCCGGCCGCGATCGCCGGAGCCCACTTCCAAACCGCCATCATCATGGGGTAGTTCCACGGTGTGACCTGCGCGCATACGCCGACAGGCTCGCGTCGGATCATCGATGTGTAGCCGCTCATGTACTCGCCCGTCGACTTTCCCTCCAGAACGCGACACGCGCCGGCGAAGAACCGAATTTGGTCCACCATCGGAGGAATTTCTTCATCCAGGGTGAGCTGGATGGGTTTGCCGGTGTTCTCGGACTCGAGCCGGACGAACTCTTCGGCGCGCTCCTCGATGGCGTCCGCTACGCGGATGAGTGCGAGGCTTCGCTCGGAGGGCGTGGTGTTGCCCCACGATTCGAAAGCGCGCGCCGCAGCGTTGCAGGCCGCATCGATGTCCTCTTGCGTGGACAACGGAGCGCGCGCGAACTCCTCTCCCGTAGCCGGATTGATTAGGGGGGAGGTCTCACCCGCCGCTGCGTCCCGATATTCGCCGTCGATGAAGTTCTGCAGCGTACGAACCGACATTCGTACTCTCCTTCCGCATGCGCCACCTGCAACCCGTCAGTGGGCAGAACCTAGCAGTCCGGGCCAGCGGGACATCGCTACGCCCGGTCGAAAGGGGACCTGCCGGGATGTCCATTCTGGTGGCCCGGGCAGGGCCGCGATCAGGACCTCTTGATAGGGGCGACGCCGAAGGCCATGGCGACCGTCGAACACCACACGACGACGCTCTTGTACCGACGGAGCTTCTTCCCCTTGGGGATCTTGTACTTCTGCGTCCCGGACGCTGATTTCAGCGAGCCCAGGTCGATGTATTTCTCCTCGAGTGAGGAGTCACCCGACTTCGGCCCCGCCTTCGACAGCCATACACGGAGCCCGGGTCCACCGTCGGACCGGAATGCCTTGTTGAAGCGAAGCCGCTTCTTGCCGTCATTGATAACTATCCTGTGTTTGCCGGAGACGCTGTAATCGTTGCGGCCGGAGAACTTACCGGTGCCAAACACCTTCGCCCCGGCCGGACTTGCTCCGGCAATAACCAACATCGCCGCCAGGACGGCCGCCATCGTCGAACGCCGAGGTCTGAGCATGCGCCCATGCTTGCACTTCTTGCGAGACGGCGACCGGCTCTCCGGATTACGGAAGGATTAAGTCACGACGAATCCACCAAGCGGTACAGCGTTCCGGAAAGGTCGGTCATGAACATCTCGCCGTCCTCCGACTCCCCAAAAGAGCTGATGGAGTGATTCGTATCCAGCATCTCGACCGGCTCCTGCGATGGCGGCCCGTCCGCCTGCACCGACCAGATCCGCCCGGAGCAGAAGTCGCCGAAGAAGTACAGGCCCGCCATGTCCGGGAAGTCGTCGCCTCTGTAGACGTGCCCCCCGGTGACCGAGCAGTTGCCGGGGCCGTGCCCATAGGTCGTGATCGGCAGAGTGAGCCCGGCGGGGTCACATGATGAGCCCGGCGGGTAACACGCCGCCCCCTCCATCACGTTCCAGCCATAGTTGATCCCCGGCGCGCCGGCCGGCTGCCGGTTCACCTCTTCGACGGAGCCCTGCCCCACGTCGGCGATCCATATCTCCTCGGCCACCTCGTCGAAGCTGAACCGCCACGGATTGCGCAGCCCGTACGCCCAGATCTCGCCTCTCCCGCCGGTCCCGCCGTCTCCGGCATGGGTCACGAGCAGCGGAGCACCGAATCCGCCGGCGACCTGCGCCACGGCAAGGTCAACTTGCTCCGCATACCTTTCACTTGCTCGGCCGGGCGCCGCAGGTCCCACGACGAGAGCGGCCACCACTCCTGCCATCGCCCGGACACAGCCAGATCGGGTGCGAATCAATGTCCTCCTTAGGTTGGGCACCTAACTCCACCGCCTCGGCCTGCGACCCGCAACGGGGCCGAGCCAGAAATAGGAAATTTCAAGATTGCGCGTGCATTTCGCCCCCTTCAAGCGATGTGGGGGATGAAGGACCCAAAAACCACCAAAGGAGTCCCCCAAAATGAACCGTTTCCGACTCGGCGCCGTCATCGGCCTCGTCGCGGTCCTCGCTCTGGTCAGTTCGGCAGCCGTGGTCGCCGCCGCCCCAGGCAAGAAGGGCCTTGGCAAGGCGTTCAAGAACAAGGGCAAGGTCTACTCCACAAACGAGGATTGCTCCGTCGTGAACAAAAACCAGTACGAGCTAAACGAGGAGGTCTACGTCTCGGGTGGATCTAAGAAGCCCGGCAAGGCTTCTCTTCCCGACGGCTCCTATTACGTGAAGGTCACCCAGCCGAACGGGGTACTCCTGGGGACGAGCCTCGGAGCCGCCGATGAAACCCCCTTCGTAGTGGCCGATGGTGGTGGGACGGTCGACTGCGATCAGCTGGCCGCGATCCTCGTAAAGGCGAGCGACGGCTCGGCGGGGTTCGATCTGACGGGCAACCCCGGGGGCGTCTACAAGGTGTGGGTCTGCAAGACCGACGAGTTCAGGAACCGCACCTGTAAGAAGGACAACTTCAAGTCAAACGAGGGTCTGGATCCCGACGGCAACGATGGCGAGGAAGAACCCGACCCCACCTAGTTGGCTGTCCACTAGCTAGGCGGCGACAACGAGCGGTCGGGGTTTCCCGGCCGCTCGTTGCATTTCGGGACCCGATGGGCCCATCGGGTGCATCCGGCGGCCGCCGGGACGTGGGTTCAATCCCGTCCCCGAGGGTAATCAATCAATCCCGATCGGCGGGCGGGACCGGAAGTGCCGGTACATCCAGACTCCGGGGAGGGGCGATGTCCAAAGACCAGACGGCAAAGTCGATTCGAGGCAGCCGCGCGGCGGGACTCCCAAAGCCATCCCGACAGGCGGCCAGCGGCAGGACCTGCGCCAAGAAGGGCTGCAACACGAAGCTCTCCGTTTACAACCGCGCGGAGAAGTGCTGGGCACATGCGGACACGAAGCTCTCCCCGCTGCGCGGCCGGAAGCCGGCCGTCGCGTGACGCCCGCAATGGGGGGCAGCGACAGCAGATAGCCGATTCTTTTCTCCCCTAAGAGCCGGCCAGACGCTCCAGGAAGAAAAGAACGTGCTGTCAGATGTTCTCCGTGCCCTCGACGAGAAATGCGATCTTTACGTTCACCTTGTAGAGGGATAGCTCGCCGTTCTCCCCCACGTCCGCAGTCGACGAGACGACTTCGACTCCGCGGATGTTTCTGATGGACCGCGATGCTGCCTTTACGGCGCGTCGTACGGCGTCACTGAACGACTCAGTCGAGCTCCCAACTAGCTCCGTGATCTTTACGACGCCTCCCGGCACATCCTCGTGATGCGGCATGCTTCCTCCTTCGACAGGTGGCTGCAACTCGCCTGTGTTGAAGGGTGCCCGTCATCACGGGTCCGAAACTCATCGTTCACCGGGCGGGTTTCACCTCGAGTTGAAGGCCGAGCCGCGATGCGCACGATCGAATTGCGCGCCTGGCCTCCGTGATGCCGTCACCGGCCTCAAACCCCTTCATCACCACATCTGCAAGCTCACCGACCGCTCGGAGTGCACTGGGTGTATCGAGGTCTGCGTCGAGAGCGTCGTCGAAGCGGAGCAGATGCTCCTCGGGCGACACCGACCGGGTGCCGCTTTCCACCGGCAGCCTCGCCGCGGTCGCAAGGGTCAATGCCAGCTCGCCGGCTAGCAGCAACTCCTCCTCGTCGTAGTCAAGAGGAGTTCGGTAGTGAGTGCCGAGGACGTAGATGCGAAAGGCATCGGCCGAGTGATGCTCGAGAAGGTCGCGGACGAACACCATGTTGCCCTCGGACTTCGACATCTTTTCCCCGGCGAGACGCGCCATCGCCACGTGCATCCAGAACCGAGCGAACGGAGCCACCCCCGTTACCGCTTCGGATTGAGCGATCTCACACTCGTGGTGCGGAAAGACAAGGTCGTCGCCGCCCCCGTGGATGTCCAGCTGCCGGCCGAGGTGCTTCATTGCGATCGTCGAACACTCGATGTGCCATCCGGGCCGCCCCGCCCCCCACGGGCTGACCCACGAAGGTTCCCCCGGTGACTCCGATCTCCACAACAGGAAATCGAGTGCGTCGCGCTTTCGCGGGTCATCCACAGTGGAGCCATCCTGGCCGGCCTCGATCTCCAACATGGCGGCGCGACTCAAGCCTCCAAGCCGTCCGTACGCGGGCCACGTACTGATGTCGAAGTAAACATCCCCATCCATGACGTACGCGTGGCCGCGGTCGAGGAGTCGGGCGATCACCTCCTTCATCTCTTCAATCGAGTCCGTGGCCTTCGGATACACCGATGCCGGGATCAACCCGAGAGTCGCCACATCCTCCAGGTACCGGCTGGTATAGAGGTCACCTAGTTCGTTGTACGGCTCATCGAGTTCCCGCGCCCGCTTGAGGATTGAATCGTCCACGTCGGTGATGTTCTGGATGTAGTTGACGTGCAAGCGGTGTTTCATGAGTTGCCTCACGAGGACATCGAATACGATGTAAGTGCGCGCATGACCCAGGTGGGTGGTGTCGTAGGGAGTGACACCGCACACATACATGTTCACGATCTTGGAGCTCGTGAACTCCTCAATCGTCCTCGTCAGTGTGTTGAACAGACGCAGCGCCATCACCTCGAAGGTTAATCTCGCTGCGTGGAACACCAGAAACGCCACACGGCCGAGAAGATCGCGCGGCGCATTGCTCTGGTTGAGCCGCTCGTCTATCGGCGAACCGTAGCACTCCCTAACTTCCGTTACCGAGCCCTTTCGGGTCCGAGCGAGAAGCCCGCAGTTGCCGGCGAAGTCAGGGCCGCGCTGTCGGAGATCGAACCCTACTCGCATTGGGGGGAGCCGCAGCGCGACTTTGAGCTCCACGGCAGCTTCGAGGTGCCCGCCGACTGGGACCGCGGGTCACCTGCGGCCCTGTATCTGCCACTCGGGGATGCCGGGGACTTCAGCCACCCAGAGGCAGTCGTCTACGTCGACGGACGTCCCATAGCCGCGTGTGACTGCCACCATCAGGAAGTCCCAGTTGGTGCCCGCTGGCGCGACGGCCGGGATCACCGTTTGACATTGCACGGCTGGACGGGCTTGGGTGGTTCAACGACACCTGCACCCGGAACACGCCTTCTCATGGGCCGGCCGGCCGTTGTGCTGATCGATGTTGACCTGCGCGAGTTCCTGTCTTGGGCGCGCCTGTCGCTGGCCACCGCGGAGGGATTGAGCTCCGACGATCCCATCACGGCGCGCCTACTCACGGCACTCGACGAAGCGTTCAGAGCTCTGGAAACACGCGATCCACTCGGCGATCACGTCTACGCCTCAGTCGCAGAAGCGCACGAGATCCTGCTTAAAGGAATCGAGCAGGCAGGCCCCCCGCTCGATGTCGAGATAGTTGCCACCGGACACGCACACCTCGACGTCGCGTGGTTGTGGACGCTGGGCCAGACCCGGCACAAGGCAGCGCGCACGTTCCGTACGGTCCTGACGTTGATGGAGGAGTACCCGGAATTCCATTTCACCCAAAGCCAGCCCCAGCTCTATGAATACGTTCGCCAAGACCACCCCGAACTCTTCGAGTCCATAGGGAAGGCCATCTCGGACGGACGGTGGGAACCCACCGGTGGGATGTGGGTGGAGGCCGATTGCAACATCACGGGCGCGGAATCGCTCGCACGTCAGTTCCTCTTGGGCCGCGCCTTCTTCGCCGAGCACTTCGGCCCGGGCAGCGACTCTCCTGTCGCGTGGCTCCCCGACGTTTTCGGCTGCACCTGGGCTCTGCCCCAGCTAATCAAACAGGCCGGACTCGAGTACTTCATGACGATCAAGCTGGGGTGGAACCAGTACAACCGGCTGCCGGCCGACACGTTCTGGTGGCAGGGTATCGACGGAACGCGCGTGCTGACCCACTTCAGCACGACGGGAGCGCGCGGTGCTCAGTCGAGCACATACAACTCGGCGGCCACTGTCGAAGAGGTTCTCGGAACGTGGACCCGGTATCAGCAGAAGGAGTTGCGGGCAGAGCAGCTCATGATCTTCGGCTACGGAGACGGCGGCGGCGGACCGACGAGGGAGATGCTCGAGAACATCGGTGCGATGGAGGCCTTTCCGGGCCTCCCCAAAGTCCGTCAGGGCCGCGCCGGTGAGTTCTTCCGCAGGCTCGAAGTCGATGCCGGCGACGATCTTCCGGTGTGGAACGGCGAGCTCTATCTCGAATACCACCGTGGCACCTACACGACGCAGGCGCGCAACAAACGCGCCAACCGCAAGACTGAGTTCCTCCTCCACGACGCCGAGTTGGTCGCAACCATGACACAGGTGGTGGCGGATGACTATCGGTATCCCGTGGAGGAATTGAGGGATCTGTGGAGGGTCGTCTGCCTCAATCAGTTTCACGACATCTTGCCCGGCTCGAGCATCGGAGATGTCTACCGAGAGTCTCTTGAGCAATATGACGAGGTTGGGCGCGCCGCTGTGGACATCCGGGACGCCGCCCTCGAGGCGCTCTTCGGCGGGGTGAGCGGTGACATCGTGCTGCTGAACCCCACCTCGTTCGAACGATCGGACCTCGCCCTGTGGCCGGGGGTCGAGTTGCAGGCCGACGAGCACCTCGAGCGCAGCGACGGAACGCCGGTGCCAACGCAGACGAGCAGTGCCGGAACCTGGATAGCGACGCCATCTTTGCCTCCGATGGGAACCGAAACGCTAGTCCGGCGCCCGGGAGCCGCACCGTCCCCAGAGGCTACCCTCCGCGTCACCGAATCCGCATTGGAAAACGAATTCCTCATCGTGGAACTCGATGCGCCTGGGGACATCGTTCGCATCTTCGACAAGCGGCACTCCCGCGAGGTATTGCCCCCCGGTCGAATCGCCAACGAGTTCCAGGCGTTCGAGGACCGGCCGCTCAGCTGGGACGCGTGGGACATAGACATCTATTTCGACGACAAGAAGTGGACGTCGGAGCCGGCTCGATCCATAGGCGTCCTCGAATCCGGACCGCTCAGGGGAACTATCGAGATACGGCGGCGGATCCTAAACAGCGAATATGTCCAGCGAATCTCGCTCGCCCACAACAGCGCACGACTCGATTTCGAGACGGATATCGATTGGCGCGAGAACCACGTCCTGCTCAAAGTGGGATTTCCGGTCGACGTCCTCTCCCCCGTCGCCACATACGACATTCAATGGGGCAACATCCAGCGTCCGACCCACCGGAATACGAGTTGGGACTGGGCTCGATTCGAGACCTGCGCGCACAAGTGGGTTGATGTGAGCGAAGGTGACTACGGCGTGAGCCTGTTGAACGACTGCAAGTACGGACACGACATCCACGAGAACGTGATCAGACTCAGCCTTCTGAGAAGCACGTCGATGCCGGATCCCGCTGCGGACCGCGGACGGCAGGTGTTTGTCTACAGCCTCCTTCCCCACGCCGGACTGTGGGATGCCACCATCGGAGCCGCGTATGCGCTGAACGATCCGGTACTGGTCTACGAGGTCGAACGCCCCGGGACGGAGCCGGGCCGCGTCCGAGAGACGTCGTCGTTTGTGTCCACGGACTTCCCCAGCGCGGTCATCGAGACGGTCAAGGGCGCCGAGGACGGCCGCGGGATCATCGTGAGGTTGTACGAAAGCCAGCGGCGGCGCGGCCGCGTGAACCTCGAGACGGCGTTCCCCCTCGCCGAAGCCCGGCGCGCCGATCTGCTCGAGCGCGACGGCGAGCCGCTCGAGGTGCGCGGCAGCACGGTCTCGTTTGAGATACGCCCCTATGAGATCGTGACCGTCAGGTTGATACCGGCGCCATAGTCGAACCGTCTGCGTTTATTCATCGAATTCCGCAGTCATAGCAGACGGTCCGGGGAAGGGGGGTCAGGTTCGGGGCGGCGCGGTTGAGTCCCGGATCACCAGCGTAGGCTCCGGCGGCTGATCGCGGGGCGGATCGTCTCCCCTGATGAGAGAAAGCAGCGCCCGGGCCGCGATCTCTCCGGACGCAACGGGGTCCTGCCGGATGGTCGTCAGCCGCGGGTGCACGTGTTCGGTGAGCGGAATGTCGTCGAACCCGACGATCGACAAGTCCGCTGGAACCTCGATGTCCATCTCGCGCGCCACGGCAAGCCCGGCAATCGCCATCAGATCGCTTGCGTAGAGGACCGCGGTAGGCGGATTTGGATCGCTCAAGAGGCGCCGAGTCGCTGCGGCTCCGCCCTCGGCGGTGAACCTCCCCGTAATGACGGGACCCGAGGACAGGCCGGCGCGCCGGAGCCCCGAAGCGAACGCCTTGCGGCGGGCCGCGGCGTGGCTCAAGTTCGGAGTGCCCGAAACGTGGGCGATGTTGGTGTGCCCGAGCTCGACGAGATGGGCGACCGCCTGTTCGATAGCACCGCTCTCGTCGGCGCCGTAACGAGGCACGGGGCCGCTCGACGCGGAATCCCCCACGACGACGGCGTGGAGGCCCAACTGCTCCAGCAGGTCAAAACGCGGGTCGTTGGTGCGAGAGTCGGTCAGGATCACGCCGTCGATACGCCCGTCGACCGCCAGCCGTCGGTACGTGGCCCGCTCGTCGTCCTGATCCTTCACCACGCTCAAAACGAGCGCATAGCTCTCGCTGCTCAAAACGGTTTCGACGCCGGCGAGGAGCTGGGCGAAAAATGGGTCGCTTCCGATCTGGGCCGGAGCTCTAGCGATTATGAGGCCGACCGCCAGGGCGCGCCGTTCGGAGAGTGCTTTGGCCCGCGCGCTCGGAGTCCATCCGAGCTCTTGTGCGGCCTCCAGGATTCGCGAACGGGTCTCTGCGGCGACACCAGGTCGGCCGTTGAGCGCGAAGGACACCGCTCCCTTCGAGACTCCGGCGAGGCGCGCAACGTCCTCGATCGTCGGACGGCGGTTCACCCCTTTTGCAGGGCTTTTCAATAGGACTCCCTCGACAGAAACATTCCTTCCCTAGCTAAACCGGTTTAGCACATAGGCGTCAAGGACCTCCGTCACAACCCTCCGCACGAGATCGCGGGTCCGGCACTGCGCTCCATAATCTGGCGGTGCGCAGGCGCGCCCTTGTATTCGTCGCGGCCGTGGTTGTCGCAGTGGCCGTCATAGCAATCGTGTGGACTGGCAGAGACGGTTCTGCACGTCAGACATTTGTCGCGAACGCACGATTCCCAGCTGCGCTGGCACCCCTGGATGACGGAGGTCTGGGTGGCAGACAACTCTCCCGGCCGCCGCCCGGAACGCATCGCCCGCGGCGATCAAAGAGATCCAACGATCACGGAGCTCGAGGGCGAGTCGGCGCCATCCGGGCTTGTCGCTGTGAGCGGAACCGCCTGCTGATGTGTG
>DASQUP010000237.1:0-2038 GCA_035641235.1 Actinomycetota bacterium | reverse complement strand
GGCCAGGGGTTCTACTTCGCGAAGCCGCTCCCCGAGGACGGCATCGAGGAGCTCCTGCAGAACCGCGCTGCGCTCGCGCAGCGCGACCGCGAACTGACGATCTGACCACCCGCCACTCGTCGCCCCCGACGCCTACGGACGCCTCCAGGGACCTAAGGGGGGCGTGTCGTTCTTTGTGGAGTACGACCGGGGCACCGAGAGCCCGGGAAGGCTGGCGGCCAAGCTCGAGGCATACGGACGGATCGGGCTCGGGTCCGCCGTCCGGACGCGCTCCTTGTGGCGGATGATTCAGGAGCTAAGGGGGAGGGTGGACAAGGCTCTAACCGTGCCCATGTTTTCGGTGCCCCCAACTGTACAGAAGTCGAAAAAATGTCCGCAGGTAGAGGGCCTGCCGGTCGTTCTCAGCAAGCGCCACGCCAAGATTCGCCGCGACGGCTACCGCCGGGCGCCTTGACCTCGACCTCCGACCGGGCAGGAGGCGAAGGGTGCGTACGGGAGGGCGGTCCCGGGGGGCTCGGGGGAGTGGATCCTCGCGCTCGTACGCGTCCAGCCGGGGGTGGGCCCTGAGGCTCGAGCGCCTGGACCCGGCCGCTCGGACCCACGTCAGTGCGAGGTCCGCAGGGAGCGTATCGAACCGCGACGTTCCTGCGTCTATCGTGTTGACGGACGTCGAAGGCGAGCGAGGACCGTGACGACTTCTTTACGGGAGTGGCTCAGGCGGGAGGTCTACGGGGCGAGGGAGAATCGTCGCCTCAGGGGCTGGTTGGCGAGCGCGGGCATCGGGGTCTACCTCCTCGGCTGGCTCGTCGCGTGGCTCAGACCCAGCGCCGGGGACGATCCCAGCATCCCTCTGTTCATCGTCTTCTTTCTGACCATCTCGGCTCTGACGGCTGCACCTCTCCTCTCCTACGTGCGTTTGGTCCGCACGTTCGTCGCCTCCGTTGGGACGGGAGCTGCAATGGTCTCCCTGATCGCGTGGGCCATGGTCTTCATCCACACGAGCTCGTCGTCGACCGCCGGCCTGGCCCTCTTGGCGCCCATCATCTACAACTGGGGTGTCCTCGCCGCTGGCTGGACCCTGGACCAGATCCTCCTGCGGTACCGGCCGTCCTGAGCCCCAAACGACTCTGAAAACTGCGAATCGTGTCGGAGGGGATGTGTACAATCCAGGCGATCGAGGAGGACGGGTTGACTCGCAAGCTTTCCAGGAGCGCCAAGGCCGGGCGCATCGTCAAGAGCAAAGTCAGGAGCACGGCCGGAAAGCGGGCGGTCGTGAAGCGGGCGACCGCCCGGGTCCGGACCAAGCGGGCTGGCGCGGCCTCCAGGGCCCTTCCCAGCTAACTGGTGCCGCCAGGACGGCGACCGCTTTCCCATCGGATCTTCTCCTTCGAGGCCGCGGAACTCATCCTGCCTTCGGAAATCACCCTCGACACCAGCTTCGTCGTGAATGCCCTCTTCGTGGGAGAGGCCCTCCACGAACCGGCTCGCGGGTTTCTCCAGCGGCTCGCGGAGGCTCGGTCCATCCTGGTTTTCAACGAACTGCTCGAGCTGGAGGTGCGCGAGACTGCCTTCAGAATTCCCCTCGTAGAGCGCTTTCCCGACGACTGGAGGAGGCGGCGGCACGATGGAAGATCCTTGCGCCGGGCTCATCGTCTAGTCCGAGGGATTATGGATGCTTGGGAGGATCTGCTCTCGGCGTTCACCTACCTGGAGGTCCAGGTCGCCGAGGTCATGGACCGCGTCGAGGAGCTCATGGGGACCTTCGGCCTCTCTTCGTATGACGCCGTTCACGTCGCGACCGGTGAGTACGCGGGTGCCAGGACCCTGGTCACGACGGATGCTGGGTTCGCTTCCGTTCCTGAGACCCGGCTCACGATATACACGAACGCCAGTCGAGTCGGCCCCTGCCGGAGGATGAGAGGTCACCGCTGAGCTCTCGGTGCTCGGCCCAGCCCAGCAGAGAGGGCAAGGGTCGAAAAAAATCTACGCAGGTCGTCTGAAAGGGTTCCAGGACCGCTGAATTTGGTGCCCCCGGCAG
>DASQUP010000236.1:0-2301 GCA_035641235.1 Actinomycetota bacterium | reverse complement strand
ATCGCCGCCGGCAGCGTCGGCTCATCGGCGAGCTTGAGACCGCCGAACCAGAGGAACGTAATGCCCAGCGAGGCCCGAAGAAGTAGTGGAGCGGAGATGCGGAATTCCATCACCTAGTCACCTCGATTGTGCCGGTCATGTGGGGTGGAAGCGAGCAGCTTCAAGCGTCCAACTTTGAATCGCATGACGGCTCCTCCTGCCTTTGTCACCACGTATTTCACTCATCACCCTTGAGACACGATTGCGCGCTCTGCTGTGACGCAGAATGCGAAACTTGGAGCGCGTGTCACAGATCGGTGACTCTGGTTGTCTCTGAGGTAGAACTCGATTCCGCAGGGAGCCCCTGCCAACGGGGTCACTCTCTCGAGGTCGTCGTCGCGCCCGCCGTGAGCGCTGAGATCGATCTGTATTGGGGTCACGGAATCCGATTTCCGGAGGCCGGTCTTCCTCCTCGTGATCACCGCCAGGACAGATGCCGCAAGCAGACTCAGGGCGACGTCGATGGCGGCAAAGGCGAGGTAGCCATCTCCGAACGCGCCGCGCGCGACACTCATGAGCGCAGCCCCGGCTTGGCCCGGAAGGTCGCGCGCCCCCTGGGCCACTTCCGGAGACAGTCCACGTAGTCGACACCGACGTTGAAAGCGTCTCCGAGCATGTACACGAACATGAACATGATCACGACCGGCATCAGGACCGCGTTGAACACGGCAGTCGGATCTCGGAGGGTGTGCTTGAAGTTGCGACGCAGCATGATCGTCGAATCGGTACTCATTGTGTGTTCTCCTCTGTGCTTGGGTGGCCGGTAAGGGCAAGGAAGACGTCGTCGAGGTCCGGGGTGTGCACGGAGAACTCTTCGACTTCTATCGATTGCTCGTCGAGTCTTGCCAGCAAAGCCCGCAACGATCTCGCCCCACCGTCGCTGGGAACCCGCAACGTCAGGTACTCGTCGTTTCGCGTGGAGCCGGTCAGGACCCGCGCCGCTGCGTCGAGCTCGGCGACGTCGGTGAACCGGAGCCGGACATGACTGCCCGGGACCTGGCGCTTGAGCTCCTCGGGAGTGCCCTGCGCGACCAGGTGGCCTTGGTCGAGCACCGCGACCCGGTCGGCGAGCTGATCGGCTTCCTCCAGGTGTTGGGCGGTGAGGAAGATGGTGACGCCCTTGGCCACCAGCTCGCGGACGATCTCCCACATCGTGCGACGGCTGCGTGGATCCAGTCCCGTCGTCGGCTCGTCCAGGAAGATGATCTGGGGGTTGCCGACCAGTGTCATCGCCAGATCCAGCTTCCGGCGCATACCCCCGGAATAGGTCGACGCCAACTTCTGTGCCGACTCCGTCAGGTCGAACCGCTCCAGAAGTTCCGTAACGAGTCGTCTTGCCTCGGCGGAGTCCAAATGCTTGAGTTCGGCCATCAGCTGTAGGTTCTCCTGGCCCGTCAGCAGCTCGTCCACCGCGGCGAACTGACCGGTGACCCCGATTGCCGCGCGCGCCGCCTTGGTCTCGGTCTCAATATCCTGCCCCGCAACGCGGACCGTCCCGGCGTCGGCCTTCATCAACGTGGTCAGCACGTTCACCGTCGTCGTCTTGCCCGCACCATTCGGGCCGAGCAGGGAAAAGACCGTGCCCGCACGAACATCTAGATCGATGCCATCGAGGACGATCTTGTCCCCGAATGCCTTCCGCAGCCCCGATGCTGCAATCGCTGAATTTCTCATGCGACCTCCATCCTTCCGCAGCCCGGAAGCTGCAATCGCTGAACTTGTCATGCGACCACCATCGGCGCGCCTCCTGACACTCCCCTGTCACGGGCCTGACACGACCGCTGACTCGGCGTTCCACCTCGACTCGATCGCGGCTGAGCGGAACAGACCGGAGTTGCCTTCAGGGATGACGTGCGACATCCGGCCGGCGAGCTGGGGCTGCCCGGTTGGAACGGCTCGTGCCGAGGCATGAATGGACTCAAGGCCAGGGTCAACCGTTTACTGCGCAGTGGATCGCAGCTCTCACGCTCTCGCGGCCTGGACCGCGCACGTTGAACGGCCCTTCAAGGCTCGGGGTTCGCCGCGGGCGCCGCGGCACGCGAAAGCGACCACCCACTGGCTGGGCGAGCCTCACTGTGAGCGAACTTCGGATCGCAGCACTGGTTGCGGAGCGCTTAACCAATCGCGAGATTGGCGATCGATTGTTTGTGTCACCCCGGACGGTTCAGACGCACATCGCTCATGTCTTCAACAAACTCGGAATGTCGTCGCGGGCACAAATTGCTGCCGAAGTCATTCGTCGCGGTGCCGTGGAAGGTGACG
>DASQUP010000235.1:0-10921 GCA_035641235.1 Actinomycetota bacterium | reverse complement strand
TCCCGCTCGGCGAGCAGCGGATGGTCAACGCGCCCCGAGTGCCGGGACACCGAGCTCATCACGCGCCTCATCACTTCCGCGTAGGGGCGTGCCGCCTCCACACGCTGTTGGGCTTTGATGATGCGGGATGAGGCAATCAGCTCCATGGCGCGCGTGATCTTCTGGGTAGACTGGACCGAGGTGATCCTGCGCCGGATCGCACGAAGCTGCTGCGCCACCGGACGCTACACCCCCTCTTGCGCGGCGACCGTTTCCACGGTGCCCACGCGCTCGGCGAACGAGTTCTTGAACTCCTCCGCGGCGCTCTTCAGCTTCTCGACGGTGTCGTCCTCGAGTTTGCCGGTTGTCCGGATCGTGTCGCCGATCTGTGGATGGCGGGAGCGCATGTGGTCGATCAGCGCCCGTTCGAACTCGCCCGCCCTCTCTACGGGCAGATCGTCGAGCAGACCGGTCGTCACCGCCCAGATCGAGATCACCTGATCCTCGACCCTGTACGGCTCGTACTGCCCCTGCTTCATGATCTCGACGACGCGTGCGCCGCGGTCGAGCTGGGCCTGCGATGCTTTGTCGAGCTCCGAACCGAACTCGGCGAACGCCTCGAGCGCCCGGTACTGCGCGAGGTCGATACGGAGACGTCCGGAGACCTGCTTCATTCCTTTGATCTGGGCGTTCCCACCTACGCGCGACACCGAGATGCCGACATTGATGGCGGGGCGCACACCGGCGAAAAAGAGGTCGCTCTCGAGGTAGATCTGACCGTCGGTGATCGAGATCACGTTGGTCGGGATGTAGGCGGATACGTCGCCACCCTTGGTCTCGATGATGGGGAGCGCGGTGAGGGAGCCACCACCGTTTTCGTCCGAGAGCTTGGCGGCCCGCTCCAGCAGGCGGGAGTGCAGGTAGAAAACGTCTCCCGGGTATGCCTCGCGGCCTGGGGGCCGGCGCAGCAACAGCGACAGCTGCCGGTATGCGATCGCCTGCTTCGAAAGGTCGTCGTAGATGACCAGGGCGTGTTCGCCGTTCTCCATCCAGTGCTGGCCCATTGCGCAGCCGGCATACGGAGCGAGGTACTGGAACGGGGCGGGATCCGACGCGGCGGCGTTGACCACCACGGTGTATTCGAGCGCGCCGTACTCCTCGAGTGCGGCAACGACCTCTCGCACGGTCGACGCCTTCTGCCCGACGGCGACGTAGATGCATTTCACCTGCTGGTCGGTGCCCCACAGCTCGCGCTGGTTGATGATCGTGTCGATTGCGATGGCCGTCTTTCCCGTCTGCCGGTCGCCGATGATGAGCTCGCGCTGGCCGCGGCCGATCGGGGTCATGGCGTCGATGGCCTTGATCCCGGTTTGCAGCGGCTCTTTCACGGGCTGGCGCGCCGTGACGCCGGGCGCCTGGACCTCGAGGGGCCGCCTGGCCTCAGTCTCGATCGCGCCCTTGCCGTCCACTGGATTGCCGAGAGCGTCGACCACTCGACCGAGCATGCCGTCCCCCACGGGAACGGAGAGGATCCTGCCCGTCTGCTTGACGGGGTCGCCCTCCTGGATGTGATCGGCCTCTCCCAGCACGACGGCACCGATCTCGCGCTCGTCGAGGTTCATCGCCAGACCGACCACGCCGCCGGGGAACTCGAGCATCTCGTTGACCATCACGCGCGGAAGGCCGCTGATACGCGCAATCCCGTCGCCGACCTCATCGACTACGCCGACTTCCTCTCGCTCTACGGACGGCTTGTAGTCGTCGACGTAGCGCCGGAGTACGGCGGATATCTCGTCCGAGTTGATCTGAAGTTCTCGTTGAGCCACTAGCCCCTCACCTGCTCCCTCAACTGCTCGAGACGGCGCCTGATCGAGCCGTCGATGACCGTGTCTCCGATCTTTGCGACGACGCCGCCGATGACGGACGGGTCGACGAGCACTTTGATCTCCACGTGTTTGCCGGTCGCCGTGGACAGGGCCGCCGCCAGCTCCGAACGCTGCTTTTCGTCCAAGGGGACTGCAGTGCGCACTTCGGCCACCACGAAGTTGCGAGCTTCGGCGGCGATGGTGCTGAGCTCCTCGAGGATCTGAGGAAGTTGGCGCCCTCGTCCCTGAGCAACGATGAAGGTCAACAACCCCAGCGTGTGCGCGGAGACCTTGTCCTCCAGCAACTCCTCGAGGACCTTGCTGCGCTGCGCACGCTCCATCGATTGATCGGATAGAGCCTGCCTGAGCTCGTGGTTCTTTTCGAGGATCTTGCCGAAGCGAAACAGCTCGTCTTCAACGCGGTCGAGCTCGCCCTCGGCGCGCACCACGCGAAACAGCGCTTCTGCGTAACCGCGAATGAGCTCGTCGGAAGCCATCAGTTGCTTGTCCCTCCGTTCGAGCTCATCCCGGCAACCTCCCGGATGTAGGCGTCGACCAGGTCACGCTGCGAGCCGCCGTCGAGGCTGCGTCCGACGACCTTCTCGGCGAGCTCGATGGACAAGTCTGCGATCTGCCGCTGAAGCTCCTGGACGGTGCGCTGGCGCTCTGCCTGGATCTGCTCCTGAGCGCGCGCCACGATCCCCTCGGCCTCCTTCTCGGACCGGGCGATGATGTCCTTGCGGACCTCCTCCGCGGAGCTGCGCGCCTCCTCGATGATGCGGTTGGCCTCGCTGCGAGCCTCTGCCAGCTGCTTCTTGTAGTCCTCGAGCTGGCTCTGAGCCTCCGTCTTCGCGTTCTCCGCGTTCTCGAGGTCGCCCTGGATCTTCTGCTCGCGCGCCTCGATCGCCTCGCGGATCCGTGGGAAGGCGATCCGCATCAGCACGTAGGTAACGATCGCGAAGCAGATGATCCCCCACACGAGCTCGGCGGTTTCGGGAAGTACAAGGTCGATTCCCTCACGCTCGTGCTCCCCTTCCTGGGCAAGGAGGAGGGCAGTTACCGAACCTGTCGTCATTGCTCTCACTCCCGCCTTAGATGATGAATGCGAGGACGAAACCGATCAGGGCGAGCGCCTCGATCAGTGCGAATCCGATGAACATCGTGGCGCGTGTCTGGCCGGCCATCTCGGGCTGGCGAGCGATCGCCTCAATGGCGCTCGAGAACACGAGTCCGATTCCGATGCCGGGACCGATCGCGCCGAGCCCGTACACGAGGCCGTGCGCGATGGCCGTGAGGCCGTCGTCCGTCAGTCCGCCTTCCTGAGCGAGGTAAATCAAGTCCACGTCCCGTTCCTCCTTCGGTTGCGCCGTTGCTACGCCGGCTGAACAGCAGGTTCTTCCTCGTGTGCCCCCAGAGCCTCCACTTCTTCTTCTCCGTGTCCGTGAATGGCTTCCGAGATGTAGAAAGCCGTCAGCATCGTGAATATGTACGCCTGAATCGTGATGACAAGCAGCTCAAAAAGGATCAGGACGGCAGCGACCAGCGCCGTCACTACCCCCAGCGGCAGCGTGATGTCGAGTGCAATGAAATCCGCCGTGAAGAGGAAGAAGATCGTGAGGAGAACGTGACCGGCCATCATGTTCGCAAAGAGTCGGATGGCCAGGGTCAGCGGGCGGATGAAAAACGTCGAGAAGAGCTCGATGAAGGCCAGGAGCGGCACGAGGCCCTTCGGTACGCCCGGAAGGATCAGAGTGTTCTTGATGTATTTGAGTGGCCCCTGCTTCATCATCCCAACCGCGTTGAAAATGATCCACGTCAAGACGGCCAGTGCGGCCGGGATGGCCATTCGAGACGTGACCGGGAAGTTGATGCCCGGGACGATCTCCATCAGATTCATGAAGAAGATGAAGAAGAACAGCGCCACCAAGTACGGAGCGAATCGAGGTCCGTCCTTGGGACCGATCACGTCGATCGCAATCTGATTCCTAACGAAGAGGTAAGCCGTCTCGGCGATGTTCCTGATGCCTCGTGGTACCAGCCCACCCCCCCGCCTGGCGCCGGCGAGGAAAAATGCCATGGTCACGATGGAGCCCAGGAACATCAACAGGACCACTCGGTTGATCTCGAAGATCGTGCCCTCGAAAGCGATGGGCTCCCAGAAAAAGAGTTCGTTTACATCAAGCTCCATCTATCGGCTCCTCATTTGAGTTTGCTGAGTTGGCCCAGCGGAATCAGTGCGACCGTGTGTGACGGCGGCCTCCCATAGGACAAGCAAGAGGTGGCTTCCGATAAGAACAAATCCGGTAACGGGAATGTAGACGATGTCGATGGCCTGCAAAGCAAACATCACGCCGGTCAACATGAGCAGCCCCAGGGCGAAGGCTCCCAGTCCTACCGGAAAGAGGAGCTGCGGGGTCTTTTCGGCAACGCCCCCGATGATGCGCCCGGCGAACAGGAGGTTGCCGACGGTCATTGCGAGTCCTGCCGCGGCGGACAGCCCGTAGCGCGCTCCGCCGAAGATTGCGGTAGCGCCGATGACGATGGGAGCGATCCACAGGGCCCGCATGGCCATCCGGCGCACCATTTGGAACTCGATCAAGCGCCCGCTCCCCTGCCTTTATGTTCGCCCTGCTGAGTTCTGTAATACACGTGAGCAAAGCCGCCGGCCCAACCGACGAGCGAACCGATCACCTGTGCCCACGGCTCGATTCCGAGCCAGTTGTCGACCAAGCGGCCGAGGAACCAGAACACGAACACGGCGCCGGCAAACTCGAATGCGAGCGACAGGCCGCTCGCGGCGTCGGCCATCTGCGACTTCCGACCCGGCCCCTCGTCCATTCCTCCCCTTCGGTCGAGGCATGTGGCGCTCGGCGGCCCGCCGTGGCACGTTGCAGTCCTTCCCGACCGGACACAGCCTCTCACTTCCATGTGGCCCCCGGCTCCCGCCCTGCGCGTGGAAACCGCCTGAGCAGGGAATCTCGGGTCGGGAAGCACCGCATCCTAACCCGCCGAGAGCTTGTGAATCTTTTCACAAACTACCCCACCCGCGGACTCGCCGCAACCGCGCGCAGCCAGACCCTCCCTCAGAGGTTTGCGCGTTTGGGCCGCTGCGCGCGGCTCGATCGCGCAAACCTCGCGGAGGCTCGATTGTGTCCCACCCTTCTGGTTCATTGGCGCCATGTCAGAGGGCACGGCGCGCCGGGTGGTGGCGGCAATCATGGCCGAACAGTTCGGCGTGGCCCACCGCCGCCAGCTGCTCGACGCGGGGATGACTCGACACTCCATTCAGCACGACGTCGCCGGAGGATTGCTGATACCGAAACACCCCGGTGTGTACGTCGATGCAGCCGCCCCACCGATTCGCGAGCGCAACATCATGGCCGCCACCCTTTGGGGTGGACGTTCGGCGGCAGCCGCTTCTGTAACCGCGGCAGGACTGCTGGGTCTGTCGCCCCACCCACTGCTAATAGACGTCGCCACGACGCGGTCTCTTCGAAGCCGACCAGGGATCCGCCTCCATCGGTGCCTCGCTCTTCCTCCGGAAGATCTCGTTGGCGTCGGCCCTATCCCGGTCACTGCGCCGGTTCGCACGATCATCGACCTCGCGAGCGCGCTGACCGAGGAAGCGCTGGAGATCGCGCTCGAGGAGGCACTGCGCCGCCGCCTTTTCACGGAAGCCGAACTGCGTGGGCGTCTGATCGCCCTAGGGACGAGTGGACGAAAAGGCGCGGGACTGCTTCTTGATCTTCTCGAACAAAGAGGTAAGGGCGAGGCCCCGACGGCGAGCGGATTGGAAACGCTCGTCGCCCGCGCCGTCCGCGATGGGGAGCTTCCTGCGCCCGTGCGACAGCATCCCGTGCGCGATGAGGATGGACTGATCGGATACCTCGACTTCGCCTACCCGTGGGCGCTATTGAATCTGGAAGCGGACAGCTTCAAGTGGCACACGGGCCGGCAGGACTGGCGGCGCGAGCTCCGTAAGAGGAACCGTCTCATGCGACTGAACTGGCGCACCCGACACGTGACCTACGAAGACGTGCGCACACACCGCAAGGCGCTCATCACTGAGATCGGTGAACTCCTTCGGGAGCGGTCAGGCCTCGGAGGTCTGCGCGATCAAGCCGCTGGTGGCGGTTGAATCGCGCAAACCTTGAGTGCGGGCGCGGCTATTCCGACAGGCGCTGGCGCGTGTACTTCGTGAGCACTGGGAACAGCGTGTACAGCACGATTGCTCCCACCGCAATCGGCAGCGCGAACACCACGTCATCGCGCTCCAGGAAGGTGAAGGCCAGCGCCGCTCCGGCGGCTAGGGCCGACCACACGTACATGACGATCACCGCCTGGCGGTGGCCGTGCCCCAGATCCATCAGGCGGTGATGGAGGTGCTGCTTGTCCGCATGGAACACACTGCGGCGGCGCCGGGCGCGCCGCAGGATCGCAAACAGCGCGTCGAGGATCGGAATCGCTAGCACCATCAGGGGGATCAACAGCGGGAAATACGCAAGGAAGACCTGCGCCGAATCCTCCTGGAACGGAGTCTGGCCCACGCCTGCGACGGTCGCCGCGCCGAGGACGAGTCCCAAAAGCATGCTGCCGGAGTCCCCCATGAAGATCTTCGCCGGGTGGAAGTTGTGGCGCAGGAACCCCAGCGCCACGCCCACCACAATGATGGAGACGAGCGGCGCCGACGAGAGCAGGCCGGACGGCTCATCGATGTACAGCTGGAACGAATACACGAAAAACGCCGACGCCGCGATCGCAACTATCCCCGCGGCGAGACCGTCGAGGCCGTCGACAAGGTTCACCGCATTGATGGTGGCGACAAGCCACGCGACTGTGATGAGCACGGAGACGTCGTCGCTCACCGATACGAATCCCTGTCCTGGCAGCAAGATGAACCTCATCTTCACACCGGCCAGGAACACGATGCCCGAAGCGAAGATCTGCCCGGCGAGTTTGACCGGTGCAGGGAGGTCATGGAGGTCGTCGACAAAGCCGAGTACGAAAATCACGACCGCTGCGGCGGCGATGCCGAGTGGCTCGGAAGTCTGATTGAAGAGGCTCTTGAATTCCGCCATGTTCGCGGCCGCGACACCCGCAACCGCCATCCCGAGAAAGATTGCCGTTCCTCCCAGGGTGGGCGTCGGCGACGAATGCACCTTGCGGTCGCTCGGCTGATCGATGGCACCGATCTTCATCGAAACCCACCGGGCAACGGGCGTGCACACAAAGGCGACGACCGCGGCAACCAATCCGATCACGAGGTACGGACCCATTAGCCGTCACACCCGGATTGCGCGATCATCGCTCGCACTCTTCTCGTTCGATGTCCGAAATCTGTGTTACCCGCCGCTCGTGGCGCCCACCCTCGAAAGTCGCAGACAAGAACTCGTCGACAATCGCGAGGGCGATCGTCTCCCCCAATACGCGGCCGCCAAGAGCAAGGACGTTTGCATTGTTGTGCTGTCTCGCCAACCGCGCCATGAATTCGTTCTGACACAACGCAGCGCGAACACCATGAACCTTGTTAGCGGCAATTGCCTCGCCCTGGCCGCTGCCACCAAGGACCACTCCGAAGTCCGCATCCCCGCGAATGACTGCGCGCCCCACGGCCGCGCAAAACGACGGATAGTCGACCGGGTCTTCCGAGTCGGTACCCAGGTCGATTACGTCGTGGCCGGCATCGGCCAGATGTTTTGAGACGGCAACCTTGAGCACATATCCCGCATGATCCGTACCGATGGCGATCCTCACGTGAGGAAGTGTAAGCGCCAATGCCCCCGATGACCCGGAGCAGCCGTGCGCTTTTCGCGCTCTCGTCAAGGCTACGAATTGCCGGCGACGGGACCACACAGGACATCCGCGAGAGCCCGGATGCCCGTCTCCAACTCGGATACGCAACGCTCATAGCTGCTCATCGGTAGACCCATCGGATCGTCTACATCAAGTGCTCGCCTGCGTCGCGGCCGAGCGACGGCGAGCATTCCCGCCAGGCGTTCCGCCGGACTTTCGGAGGCCTGAGACGGAACGAGTTTCTCGAGTTCCTTGAGCAGACGGATCTTCCTTTCGACTCCTGGACTCAGGGACAAGATCTCCCGGACGTGAACACTCGTCATGGCAACGATGAGGGCCGCGGAGTCAAGCTCCTCGACTGCGATCGGCCGAGAGCGATGCTCGTCGAGATCCACTCCCATGTCGCGAAGGACGGAGATCGCTTCCGCGCTTGCGCTGTTCCCATTCATCGCCCAGGTTCCGGCCGATGCCACTTCGATCCCTCTGCAGCGCCTTTTTCTCAACTCGAACCGGAGCAACGCCTCGGCCATCGGCGATCGGCAGAGGTTTCCTGTGCATACGAACAAGATCTTCAATCGATCAGAAGGCATATAAGGACCGATCACGACGCTTCGAGGCCCTGCGCCCCGAGGATCTCATGGAGCGCTTCGATTGGGACCGGCCCAGGACGAAGTAGCTCGAGACCATCGAGGACCGACACCACCGAAGATGGTTGCCCCGAACACGTCCCCCCGTCGACATACACATCGATTTCGGATCCGAATATCGCCTTTGCTTCCTCCACGGTGGTGGCGGGCGGTTCGCCAGAACGATTGGCACTCGTTGCGGCGAGCGCTCCGGCCAGCCCCAGCAGATCCAGCGCCGGAGCGAATGCAGGAACACGCACTCCGACCCCCTGCGTCCGTGCAGGGCCGAGCGGAGCGGTGAAGCCCGGTGCTCGAGGGAGAACCATCGTCAGGGGGCCGGGCCAGAACCGCTGGGCAATCAGCCGAGCGCGCTCATCGAAGTTCGCCACGCCCGATAGAGCTCGCATAGTCGAACCGATGATGGCTACGGGTTTGTATTCCGAGCGGCCCTTGATCCGGAAGAGCTCTTCGATGGCTCCCGGAATCCCCGGCATGACGGCCAGTCCATAGACGGTATCCGTGGGCATGATGATGACGCGCCCGGCTTCGAGTGCCCGAATGGCCTCCCCGAATTCAGTCACGAAAACGTCCCTCCGCGATCCGCTCGAGCTCGTTGAGATCCTTTCTGATCGCCACCGACTCGTAGCCTAAGCGCTGGAGTTCCGCCGCCACAGGGGCCGCACGATCCCCCGCCGTCTCTATGACGAGCCATCCGCCCGACTTGATCCAGTCGCGCGCATCGTGCGCGAGCCTGCGGATCACCTCCAGTCCATCTGATCCGGCAAACAGGGCCGAATGTGGTTCGTGGTCGACAACCTCCGGCGGGAGGGAGTCCCTCTCCGACTCCGCTACATACGGGGGGTTCGAAACGACCACATCGACCGCCCGACGCAGTGCCTCGCCAAGGCCGTCAAGCAGATCACATTCGACCAGCTCGACGTCCAAGCCCAACCGATCCGCGTTCTCGCGTGCCCATCGGAGTGCGTCGGGAGAGCTCTCCGTGCCGATCACGTGCGCGTCGGGACGCTCTTTCGCAACCGCGAATGCGATCGCACCGCTCCCGGTGCCGACATCGACGATCCGGCCCGCACGCGGCAGGCGCTTTATTGCCTGCTCGACCACGACCTCTGTTTCCGGGCGGGGGATGAGCACACCGGGTCCCACCGACAACTCGATCGACCGGAACCCGGCCACTCCGGTGACGTATTGGAGGGGTTCGCCTGCGCATCGGCGCTCCGCAAACTCCTCGGCGCGCCGGACCTGCCCTGCGTCCACTCCGGGCCGGGAGGCAACGATCTCGCTGCGGCTAAGTCCGGTCGCAGCCTCCACCAACCAAAAAGCTTCGCGGCGGGCGCCCTCGATACCGGCATGGCGGAGTCGTTCACTGAGGCGTTCCACGAGTTGAGCCGCGTCGCTCAGGGAGCTTCCTCCACCCGGAACTCTCGGAGGCTCGCCGACAAGCTGTCCACGAGGTCGTCGATGTCCCCATCGAGCGCCTCACCCAGCCGATGGGTTGTGTAGCCGATGCGATGATCCGTTATGCGGTTGTCCGGGAAGTTGTATGTGCGGATGCGTTCCGATCGATCGGCCGTGCGTACCTGCGATCGCCTCTCCTCGGACATCTGCTGTTGCTGCTCCTCCTGTTTGACCTGAAGGAGCCGGGCCCTCAGAATCCGAAGCGCCTTCTCTTTGTTTTGTAGCTGCGACTTCTCGTCTTGGCAGGCAACCTCGAGACCAGTGGGTAAATGGCGAATGCGCACGGCCGAGTCGGTCGTGTTGACGGATTGGCCTCCCGGACCGCTTGATCTATACACGTCGATCTTCAGATCGTTCGGATCGATCTCAACGTCGACTTCCTCCGCCTCGGGGAGAACCACTACCGCCGCCGCCGACGTGTGAATCCGACCGCTCGACTCCGTGATCGGAACGCGCTGGACTCGGTGCACACCCGCCTCGTGTTTCAAGCGTGAATACGCGCCCTTGCCCTTCACGGCGAACGTCACTTCTTTGAAGCCATTGATGCCGGTTTCGTTGGAGGACAGCACCTCCGTCTTCCACCGCTTTCTTTCCGCGTAACGCGAGAACATCCGGAACAGATCGGCGGCGAACAACCCTGCCTCATCGCCACCCGACCCCGCCCGGATCTCCATGATCACGTCGCGTTCATCGTTGGGATCCTTTGGCTCCAGCGCCTCGGCAAGCCGAGCGGCGAGCTCCTCGAGGCGCGTCGATTGCGTTGCGATCTCCTCCTCGAGATAGTCGCGCTCGTCGTCGCTGGACCCCCTCAACATCCCCTTCGCCTCCGATAGATCCTCGCCGGCGGCCCGGTAGGCGCGCCACGTCTCGACGACGTCTTTGAGCGAGGAATGCTCCTTTCCGAGGGCCCTCAACTGGTCGGGTCGCGCCGCGACGGACGGATCGGCGAGCTCGAGCTCGACCTGCTCGAAGCGTGCCTCCATCTCTTTGAGGCGGGTTTCTGCTGCATCAGTGATCTTCACGCGTGAACCTTCTGTTGCTTAATTGGAATACATCGAGGTTACGCTGTTTTCCCCACCCGAAGCGCGGAAAAGGGGGTCGACCAGCGTATGTCAGGGCGGGTTCAGAGGGCCATTATCGCGGCCCTGGCGATCCTTGTCGTGGCGTCGTCTGCACTGGCGG
>DASQUP010000234.1:0-10772 GCA_035641235.1 Actinomycetota bacterium | reverse complement strand
GACCGGTCTGCCAGGCGGAACAACCGCACCTCAACCAGTTGGCTGAGGAATACGAAGGAAAAGCGGTCTTCTTCGGGGTATCGAACCAAGACACAGTCGCCGACGGAAAGGAATACCAGTCCGTCTACGAGGTTCCGTATGCACTAGGGCTCGCGCCGGAGGTCTGGGAGCTGTTCAACGATCCCGTTCGGCCCACGACGATTGTGATCGGCTCCGACGGAGCCGTTACGACCGAGATCACCGGGCCGGTCACATATGAGGGGCTAAAGAAGGACATCGAAGCCACGCTGTGACTTTCCGTCTGCTCAGTGTTCCGGATTTGGTGACACTGAGCAGACAGAAAGGTCAGAGCCTCAAGCCCGTTCGGACTTTGACGCGCGCGGAGCCGCGCGCCGCGGCCAGCGTCTCCTCGGCGAAGGTTCGTTTGTTTCGTTGTATGCAGGAATCACTATGTCGATGCGCATGTCCTTCTCCCCTGTGTGTCCCGACCCGGCCCGGCCCGGCACGCACGAATGCGAAGAACTCGCCCGCGGCTTCGTGCGCGCGGGATCTTTGTCAAGTGATACGTGTTCGTTAATCCGTCGTTAAACGTCGATTACTTATCTGCCAAATCTGGATGCCAAAACGCAGAAGTGCTTGCTTGCTGGATGCTCGCCCGTCCTACATTGCTCTCGAACAGCGCGTGTATATACACGCTTCACCCGGGCGGCAAACCCTCGAACAAGGTTCATTTCGAAGCTTTAAAGAAAATCAAACATTCCTGTTTCTGAATCCTGCCGAGCGAGCCCCAGGGCGCGGTGCGCCGCTCCGTCTTCCGAGTTGGAAGTTAGCCGTGATATTTCGTGGCTGATTGCCATTTCGGCGCGGCGGCGCGGCGCGCCGGCCTAGTCGTCGAGCGAGGCGGCCAGGCGGAACCCCAAGTAGGTAGCAGACGCCGCAGTCGCAACGAAGAGCAAACGGCGCAGCTTTCCCAGGCTCCGGAACACCGCCAGGGCTCCGACCGTGTCCGCGGCATCAGAAAGAGCGCCGGCCTCGAGCCACCTGCTCGGGGATTCGCCCTCCTCCAGGGCCCTCAGGCCGCCCATGCCGATGGCCACATCCCGGGCCCCGAGCGCACGCACGGCCATCGCCGCCGTCCCGGACTCCTGGTCCTCCCCGGTCCACACCTGGACTGCTTTCCTCGGAAAAAGAAAGCAGGTGGACCCAACCGCAACCCGCGCCACAAGCAATATCCGGGCGAGATCACGGTCGTCTAGATCAAGCTCCATCACTCAGCGCCTTTCTGACCAGCTCCAGGTCATGGGGCCAGGCCCAGTCGAGATCGTCTAGTTCCTCTTCCGCCACCCACTCGATACCGGCGACATCGTCGGCCGGACGGGGTTCTCCCCCGGTCAAGCGAGCTTTGAACCCGAGTGCAAGCACCCAATCGCCCTCCTCACCGTAGGTGTGCGGCGCCCCCTGAACGAAATCTCCGTTGGAGACATCGATTTCGACTCCGAGTTCTTCTGCGACCTCCCGCCGGAGCCCAGATATCGGGTCCTCATCGGGCCTGAGGAACCCCCCGGGGAGGTCAATCCGGCCCTTCTTCGGTTCCCTCCCGCGCACCGTCACCAGCGCCCGGCGGCCGGCGGTGATCGCCGCCCCAGCGCTGGGTGCGGCGTTGCGGTACCAAACGCGCCCGCAGGAGGGGCACCTTGCTCCGCTCTCGTTGTCGGGGGGATCGACCTCCGAGGCGCAGGCGGGACAGAAGCGAAACGGCCTCATTTGGGGTCCCGGCGCTCCCGCGAAGACGGCGCTCGGGTCCCTCGCTCCGCTTCCTCGAAACGGGCGAGCGCAAACAGCAGATCCGAGACCCGGTTGAGAAATCGGAGCACTTCGGGCTCGGTCAGGATCCCCTCTCTGCTCATCCCCACCGCCAGCCGCTCGGCCCTTCGCAGCACAGATCGGGCGAGGTCGATAGCGGCCGAACCGGACGTTTCTCCGGGAAGGATGAATTCCCGGGGAAGGGGATGTTCCGCCACAAGAGAGTCGATATCTGCCTCGGCGCGCCGGGTCATCTCCTCTGTAACCCGCGAGATCCCCGCCTGGAGTTTGCCTTGATTCTCGGGAGCGGTCGCCAGCTGCGCGCCGGCCACGAACATTTCCCTCTGGACCCTGACTACGATCTCGGAGACCTTGGGTGTTAGCCCGGCCGCTCGCGCCAGGCCCAGGGCGGCAACGGTTTCGTCAAGCGTCCCGTACACCGAGGTCCGGATGTCGTCCTTGGCGACACGACCTCCATAGAGCAATCCCGTCGTCCCGTCGTCTCCGGTCTTCGTATATATCTTCATGCCAAAAGACCCTATCTCTGCGGACGGACCTCACTTATGCTTCGCTGAATGACCCCTTGCGGGTCGTAGTTTGTTGTGGGGCCGAAAACATGCAGTACGTGTTCCAGACGGGGAGTCCGGAACGACCGGGGAGTAAGGGAGGTCAGTTTTGAAACGACGTTCTATGTGGTTCATCGCGCTAATGCTCGTGCTGTCACTGGTGGCGGCCGCGTGCGCTGATGAGCCCGAGGATGAGCCCGAAGCCAACGGAGACGGGAACGGTCAGCAAGAGGAAGAGGTCGACTTCCTCGCATGTCAGGTAACCGATACCGGCGGAGTCGACGACAGGTCGTTCAACCAGACGGCTTTCGCGGGAATGGAACGGGCGGAGGAAGAACTCGGCGTGCAGACGCAGGTACTCGAATCTCAAAGTGACGCCGACTTCGAGCCGAACATCAACACGTTCATCGATCAGGGCTGTGACGTGATCGTCACGGTCGGCTTCCTGCTCGGGGAGGCCACCGCGGCGGCCGCCGAGGCAAACCCAGATCAGAAGTTCGCAATCGTCGACTTCGACTTCTTTGACGCAGACGGCAACGACGTCACCTACGACAATGTCCGGGAACTGACATTTGCAACCGACCAGGCCGCGTTCCTGGCCGGGTATGTCTCCGCCGCAGTAAGCGAGAGCGGGACGATCGGCACCTTCGGTGGAGTGAACATCCCGACCGTGACGATCTTTATGAATGGTTATCAGAGGGGGATGGAGTACTTCAACGAGCAGGAGGGGGGCAACGTTAAGCTCGTCGGGTGGAATGCCGATAGCCAGAACGGTCTCTTTACGGAGTCGTTCGAGGATCTCGACGCGGGCCGCCAGTTCGGGCAGGACCTCCTTAACGAGGGCGCGGACGTAATCATGCCCGTAGCAGGTCCAGTAGGGCTCGGCACCGCCGAGGCAGTGCGGGATGCCGGCAACGCCTCGATGGTGTGGGTCGACACCGACGGCTGTGTGAGCGCGGCTGACATCTGCGACCTGTTGCTTACGAGCGTCATGAAGAACATGGACGTCGCCGTGTTCGACACGATCCAGGCGGCACTGAACGACGAGTTCGAGGGTGGCCTGTACGTGGGTACGCTCGAGAACGAGGGTGTCGACATCGCTCCGTACAACGAGTTCGACGACGACGTTCCGCAGGATGTAAAGGACGCGGTCGACGAGATCAGGTCGGGCATCATCGACGGCTCGATCTCGGTCAGCGACTAGTCCCAAAGCTATGAAGGCAGAAACGTCCGGGGGGCGCGGCACTAGGCCATGAAGGTTGAACTTCGTGGCATTACCAAGCGCTTCCCGGGCGTGGTCGCCAACGCAGATGTGAACCTCTCCGTCGAAGCCGGAGAGGTTCTTGCGTTGTTGGGAGAAAACGGCGCGGGCAAGTCGACGCTAATGAACGTCCTCTTCGGCCTCTACCACGCCGACGAGGGCGACATATTGATCGACGGCAAACCGGTCTCGTTCAACAGTCCTGCCGACGCAATTGCCGCCGGAATCGGGATGGTGCACCAACACTTCATGCTTGTACCGGTCTTCACCGTGACGGAGAACGTGATGCTCGGAGTCGAGCCCACGGGTCCGATGGCTCTCCTCGACAGAAAGAAGGCACGCGACCGGCTGATGAGTCTGTCGGAGGAGTACGGGCTCGAGGTCAATCCAGATGCCACGGTCGAGGACCTGCCGGTCGGAGTTCAGCAGCGCGTCGAAATTCTCAAGGCTCTCTACCGCGAGGCCAACAGCCTCATTCTCGACGAGCCAACCGCCGTCCTTACTCCAAACGAGATCAGAGAGCTGATCCAGATCATCAGAACCCTCAAGGAATCGGGTCGTTCGGTGATCTTCATCAGTCACAAGCTGAAAGAAGTCCTCGAAATCGCCGATCGCATCGCTGTTCTGCACCGTGGCCGGGTCGTGGGCACGACGACGCCGCAAGAAGCCAACGAGCAGCAGCTCGCTACGATGATGGTCGGCCGCGACGTGCAGCTGGAGGTCCCCAAGGGAGAGGCTCAGCCCGCTGAGGTCGTCCTGCAAGTCGCGGATCTCGAGGTCCTGGATGACAGAGCCCACAAGACGGTCGACGGCGTGACGTTTGAAGTCCGTGCCGGCGAGATAGTGGCTCTGGCAGGCGTGCAGGGAAACGGACAGACCGAACTCGTGGAAGCGATCACCGGCCTGAGGCGCCCGCTGGCCGGCAGGGTGGCGCTCGAGGGCCGGGATGTCACCGGTCACTCACCGAGGGATCTGTTCCGGCACGGTGTCGCACACATACCTGAGGATCGCCAGGCGGACGGCCTCGTGGTTTCCTTTCCGATTCAGGACAATCTAGTACTGAACACCTACAACGAGCCGGAGTTCTCGCGCGGCCTGGCAATCCGGCGGGACCGCGTCCGCGATTCTGCGGACAAGCTCGTCAAGGAGTTCGACATTCGAACTCACTCCCCGACCGCTGCGGCCTCAACTCTCTCGGGAGGAAACCAACAGAAGGTAATCGTGGCGCGCGAGTTCACACATGCCGACGAGCTATTGATCGCCTCCCAGCCGACGCGAGGTCTCGACGTTGGTTCCATCCAGTACATCCACGAACAGATCGTGGCGAAGCGCGACGAAGGTGTGGCCGTCCTGCTCGTTTCGACCGAGCTGGACGAGATCCTCGCACTCGCCGATCGCATCGCCGTGATGTACCGGGGAAAGATCGTCGGAACGGTCGCGCGCAAAGACGCGACGCGCGAGGGCATCGGGTTGCTGATGGCCGGTCACACGGGAGATGGGCCTCCTCGATCGGACGCTCCCGAAACGGCGCCGTCCACCGAGGAACGGGCGTGACGACCGCCACCGAGCGAGCGCCCCTTGTGCGGGCGGACCTTTTGAGACGGGGCGCCCGGACCGCATTGGTGCCGTTGCTGGCGCTCGTGGCTGCGATGGTTCTCGGCGGCTTGGTGATGATCCTCACGGACCCCGAAGTGCTGCCCTTCTGGGCGGCCTTCTTCCGCAACCCGGGCAACGCACTGAGCGTCTCGTGGGATAAGGTCTACGAGGCCTACGCCGCATTGATTCGAGGGTCCTTCGGATCGATGAATGCATTCAGCGAAACGATGACGAACGCGACCCCGCTCGTCTTCGCCGGTCTCGGTTTCGCGCTTGCCTATCGAGCCGGTCTATTCAACATCGGAGGCGAGGGCCAGATCCTTGCCGGCGCAACCGCTGCCGTGTGGGTGGGCTTCTCCTTTGACTTCCCCGCAGTGATCCATCTTCCCCTGGCGCTGGTCGGAGGAATGATCGGCGGCGCCATCTGGGGCTTCATCCCCGGCTTTCTGAAGGCGCGCACCGGAGCTCACGAGGTGATCACGACGATCATGCTCAACTTCATCGCGTTGAACGGGCTCAACTACCTACTAAAGACCAGCACGTTCCTCCGGCCCGGCCGCGCCGACCCAATTTCCAAGGTCGTCAACGATTCTGCCCAGCTGCCGGCCTTCGGAGACCTACGAATGCATACGGGCATCATCGTTGCCGTGCTCGCGGCCTACGCCGTTTGGTGGCTGTTGTTCCGGTCCACGCTTGGCTTTGAGTTTCGCTCTGTCGGCGCGAACCCAAGCGCGTCCTCGTACGCCGGCATGAGCGTCGCCGGCACATACGTGACCGTCATGATGGTCGCCGGAGCACTTGCGGGGCTGGCCGGCGCCAGTCAGATGCTCGGAGTCCGCCACTATATGAGTCCCGGATTCCTCGGCTACGGCTTCGATGCAATCGCGCTCGCTATCCTCGGTCGTAACCATCCGGCCGGGGTGTTCGCGGCCGCGATCTTGTTTGGAGCGCTGAGATCGGGCGGCCTGTCGATGCAAGCTGCGACGGCCACGCCGATCGACATAATCCTCGTCATCCAGGCATTGATCATCGCCTTCATGGCCGCCCCTGCTTTGGTGCGCGCGATCTTCAGGATCCGCGCCGAGCGGGTGGTGGACTCCGAGGCCGTCACCAAGAGTTGGGGAACATGAGCACTGCAGCGGTTACCGCGCGGCCCGTGAGCGTCACCAGAGCCCGGATCCTGGGGATCGCTTTCATCGTGATCGCGTTCGCGATCGCGCTCCTTTTTGGTGTGGGCAGCTCCGGGGAGGGGAGCGCCACACTCCAGCTCAACGGACGCGATCAATTCGCCGATCTTCCCGACCTGACGCTCCCATCGAGCGGAACGTCGTTCCTCATTGCTGCCCTTGTTGCATTCGCGGGGGGTATCCAGCTCACGCGCGGGTTCGGCAAGCAGACATACCTAGTGTTCGGCCTGATCATAGGCGCATTTGTTCTCGCGTTCCTCTTATGGGCCGCAGCGGGAGCGTCCCTTAACTTCTTCGGGATGCTGCAACGGACCCTCGTGCGAGCGGCGCCCCTGACACTCGGGGCTATGTCGGGAGTGCTCTGTGAACGTTCCGGAGTGATCAACATCGCCATCGAAGGAATGATGCTGACCGCTGCCTTCGTCGGGGCCATCGCAGGGAGCGCGTTTGGCCTCTGGTTAGGGACGCTCATAGCAATCGCGTCCGGTGCCGTGCTCGGTGCGGTACTGGCCGCATTATCGATCCGGTACCGCGTCGACCAAATCATCGCGGGAACCGTCATCAACATCTTCGCGTTAGGGATCACCAGCTATCTGACCGCGCGCGTCCTGGTTGAGTATCTGGAGCTGAACAACCCCGGGACGTTCGGTGCCTTCGATATCCCGTTGCTCGCCAAGATTCCGCTCGTCGGTCCTCTCGTCTTTCGAAACAACATCTTCGTGTTTCTCACGTTCGTTCTCGTGGCGCTCGTGCACATTGGCTTGTACCGGACACGGTGGGGACTGCGCGTCCGGGCCGTGGGTGAGCATCCCAAGGCTGCCGACACGGTTGGAATAAATGTGCTCAGAGTTCGTTATCGCAACGTCATCCTCGGCGGAATGATGGCGGCGCTCGCTGGTGCCTACCTGACGCTCGGCTCGGTGGGGCGATTCGACGAGAACATGACTGCCGGCCGCGGATTCATCGCTCTGGCAGCGATGATTTTCGGCCGCTGGAGCCCCATAGGGGCCTTTGGGGCCGCTCTCGTCTTCGGCTTCGCAGAGGCACTCCGATCAACACTTGCCATCCTCAACGCCCCCATTCCTTCGGAGATTCTCGCGATGGCCCCCTACCTCGCGACGATCCTCGTCGTGGCCGGTGTGGTCGGCCGGGCGCGGGCGCCCGCGGCCGACGGCCAGCCCTACGTGAAGGAATAATGCGAGACTGTGTTCCGCTCATATGACTGAGATCGACTGGGAAGAGCTGAGGAGCGAGGCGGCCGAGGCCGCAAGCAGGGCCTACGCGCCCTATTCGGGTTTCCGGGTCGGCGCCGCGGGACTCATCGACGACGGTGAGATGGTCACCGGCTGCAACGTCGAGAACGCATCGTACGGCCTCACGCTGTGCGCGGAGTGCGGGTTGATCTCGGACCTTTACGACTCTGGGGGAGGCCGGCTCCTGGCCGTCAGCATCACCGATCCGGAGGGAAATCACCTCATGCCGTGCGGACGGTGTCGGCAGATACTCTTCGAGGCAGGTGGAGCGGAACTCCTGATCGACTCTCCCGACGGCCCGCGCCGGTTGGACTCGCTTCTTCCCGATGCATTCGTGCTCGACGAGACCACCGGTTCCATCTAAGGGCTTCAGGTGCCTCGACCGGCCATGTCGGTAGGGTTCTGCAAACATCACTGGCCGAGGCACTTGTGGACGTAGTCGACATCATCCGCGCTAAGCGCGATGGGGGAACACTGTCCCCCGACCAGATCGAGTGGTTCATCAAGTCATATACGGATGGGACCGTCGCCGACGAGCAGGCCTCGGCACTTTTGATGGCAATCGTATGGCGCGGTATGCAGCCCGACGAGCTTGCGACGTGGACCGCGGCGATGATCAACTCGGGGGAGCGACTCGATCTGTCTTCGATCACCGCTCCGACGGCCGACAAACACTCGACCGGTGGGGTCGGCGACAAGGTGTCCCTCATCCTGGCGCCGCTGGTGGCGGCGTGTGGGGTTGCCGATCCGATGCTTTCGGGACGAGGACTGGGGCACACCGGCGGCACGTTGGACAAACTCGAGTCGATCCCGGGGTATCGGGTTGATCTCCAACCCGCAGAGGCATTGCAGATTCTTCGCGACGTCGGATGTGTCATTTGCTCGGCGGGCCCGGGCCTTGCGCCCGCGGACCGCAAGTTGTACGCGCTGAGAGACGTAACGGGGACCGTCGAGTCCATCCCGCTGATCGCATCGTCGATCATGTCGAAGAAGATCGCCGAGGGCACCGATGCGTTGGTCCTGGACGTGAAGATCGGGTCGGGTGCGTTCCTTCCGGACTTGGACGCGGCGCGCCGCTTGGCCGAGACCATGGTTGAGCTCGGCAACGCCCACGGCGTCAAGACCAGTGCATTGTTGACGAACATGGATTCACCACTGGGACGAACGGCCGGCAATGCACTCGAGGTGACGGAGTCCATCGAGGCACTCGACGGACGCGGCCCCGCCGACTTGATGGAAGTAACTCTTGCACTCGCGCGCGAGATGTTGTCCCTCGCGGGAGTCGATCGAGATGTGAGGGAGTGCATCGACGATGGGCGAGCACTCGCCAAGTGGAAGGAGCTCGTCGCCGCTCAGGGTGGTGACCCCGACGCGGCCCTACCCGAAGCGCCCGATCGCCGCACGCTCGGCGCGCCGAGGGGCGGCTGGATCACCCGTTTGGATGCACGGGCGGTCGGCATGGCAGCATGGCGCCTCGGAGCCGGCCGGGCGCGCAAAGAGGACCCGGTGAGCGCGTCGGCGGGGGTGGTCTGCTTGAAGAAACTCGGTGATCGTGTGGAGGAAGGAGAACCAGTTCTCGAGCTTCACGCCGATAATCCGAGTCGATTCGACTCGGCAATGGAAGCCGTCGACGGAGCCTATGAGGTCGGCCCCGAAGCTCCGGAGCCCGCGCCGATGGTCATCGAGAGGGTCGGGCCGTGAGTGTGATCAGAGCTGCGACCGGCCGAGACGACTTTCGGGTGGCGATCGTGCTGGGCTCCGGCCTCAGTGATCTCGCTCGATCACTGGTGGGCGGGGATCCAATCCCCTATTCGTCCGTCGAGGGCATGCCGGTATCGGCGGTGGCGGGACACGAGGGCGCGCTCTACTCCGGCGACGTGGAAGGTGTCCCGGCGCTAGTGTTCGCGGGGCGAACCCACCTTTACGAAGGTCACTCCCCCCAAGATGTCACCTACTGGGTACGCGCCGCGGTCGACGCAGGCTGCTCCACCATCGTGCTCACCAATGCCGCCGGAGGGATCAATTCCGAGCTGCCGGTCGGCGCGCCGTGTTTGATCTCCGACCACATAAACCTCACCGGAACGAACCCACTAATTGGGCCCAACGACGACTCGGTCGGGCCGCGATTCTTGGATCAGACGGAGGTCTACGACGCAAAGCTCCGAGCCATCGCACACGACGTCGATACCGATATTCGAGAAGGGGTGTACGCAAGCCTGGTCGGGCCCACGTACGAAACCCCTGCGGAGGTTCGGATGCTAGGAGCCCTCGGTGCCGACCTAGTTGGTATGTCGACGGTCCTAGAGGCGATCCAGGCGCGCTACCTCGGCGCCTCCGTTCTCGGGATCTCAGTCGTCACGAATCAGGCTGCGGGTATAAGTCCGGAGCCGCTGAGCCATGCCGAGGTCGCGGAGGCCGGCCGGCGCGCCGCCGCGCGCCTCGAGAGGCTGCTTCGCGGAGTGCTCGTCCGGCTGCCTTAGCCGAACGTCTGCTGTGGCCTCCACCTGTCGGAAGTGAGCACAGACAGTTCGGGTTAACCGACCGTGAAGGTCCATTCGTAGCGGCCTTCCGGCCACGTCACCGTTGCGATGTGCTCTCCGGGCGCAAACGGCGACAGTGGGACATAGGTGATCTCGACGCGGCTCGCGGGGAAGGTCATCGCCTCTCTCAGACGACAAGCGTCGGTTACGTCTTCGCCGTCGATGCCGAGGTTGCAGCTGCCCTCTTCGGCCCACAGGGACGCGTCGTCGTTCGCCGGAACGCGCAACGCAGCCGTAACGGAGGAGGTGGGTGAAGCCGATGCGCCTTCCTGGGGGGAAACGGTCAGCACAGCCTCGGGACGAGCATGGGCGGGAGATTGTGCTTCATCCCGGCTTGACACAGGTCGCTCGGCCTCGCCCACCAGTCCTCCGACGAAGTTAAGGGGTGGGGAGACGAACTGGGGTGAAGGGGCTCGCCTCCCCACCATCGATTGATACGCGCTCAGCGGATTGCAACCGGCAGGGCAGTTGGGACTCGGGCACAAACGAATGAATTGATGCGCCTCATCGAACAACCCCCTCAAGTCGGCCGATCGGACGTTAGGCATATGCCACCATCCACCGGC
>DASQUP010000233.1:0-4144 GCA_035641235.1 Actinomycetota bacterium | reverse complement strand
CGACCTACGACCTGTCCGATCCGCCGAGGCTGGGATGGATCGGTTCCCCAGCGACCGAGCATTACCTCCGGTCGATTGCGGACGCGCTCTTGGGGGTTCACCGGCGGACGGGCGCGCGGCTCACCGTAATCAGCAGCGGGCACCGGTCGCTCGGCGCCCTGGATGTGATGGTGGACCGGGTACGGTGGACCCGGTCGGGCGCCGAGTGGATTCTCGCCCGCTGGGACATCGGGATCATGCCCCTGGCCGAGGGCCTGTACGAGCGAGGGAAGGCCGGCTACAAGCTGCTCCAGTATGGAGCCGCCGGCGTCCCAACCGTCGGCAGTCCGGTTGGAGTCAACATGGAGATTCTGTCCGCCATGGGCGCACCAATGCCGCGCAACAATGGCGACTGGCTGGAATGTCTCCTGGATCTGTTCACCGTCGGGGCAGCCCGGCGGCAAGACATCGGCCGGAGAGGCCGTCATGTGGTTGAGGAAGGGTTTTCCTATCGTGCCTGGGCGGAGGCGTGGCGAAAGGCTGTCCTCCACCGCTCCAGTAGTGAGGGGTCCTCGGTTGCATGACGTTGAACGTACTGTGAGCCGCGTTATCCGGATGCTTGAAGGCTCTTTCGCTTACTCGGCGGAACGCGGGTGTCGCTTCTGCACATTCAGTGAGAGTGTGGAATTCGTGTAATGCGCGTTCTGCACGTCGTAGAATCACTCAGACCAGGAGGCGCCGAGCAAGCCCTAGTGAACATCCTTCCCGTTCTCGCTGATGAGGGCATCGAGTCGGAGGTAGTCGCATTGATGCCGCCACATTCTCTATCGGCAGCGCTTGAGAGTGTTGGAATCACAGTTCATCATCTGAACATGACTCATCGGTGGAATCTCGCCCAAGGGATTCGCCGGTTACTCCTCGTCTGTCGACGGGGGTCGTATGACGTCATTCACTCTCACCTCTTCTTCGCCTCTCTCTACAGTGGCCTGACGAAACCCTTCCTACCTAGAGCGCGCCGAGCTGTTACGTTCCACAATCTAGGATTTGACAGCTACCCAGCGACAACACTCTGGCGGAGAATTCATAGACGGTTGCATTCTCTTGTGGTTCGTCTTGCGATGGATGCTCGCATTGCGGTGAGCGAATCGGTCGCAAAACACTACGAGCGCCATTTGCGAGTAGCAACGGACAGGGTGATTCCTAACTCCGTCCCCGTTGACCGGCTTACTTCAGAAGTAGACGGAAGGCGCGAACTCGTATCCGTGTATGGAGCCGCTGTGGACGACTTCGTAATCGTCTCTCCAGCGCGTTTTGTTCCGGAGAAGGGCCACCGATATCTTCTGGACGCTCTCGAAATTCTGGTGAGGCAGAGGCTCCCTATACATGCCCTTCTTTTCGGTGACGGACCGATCCGTCAGCAGATTGCCGCCCTGGTTCGAAGCAAACGGCTGACTGATACAGTCTCGATACATCCTGCGGTACCGAGACCCCGTCTCCTTGAGGTCATGCGCGTAAGTGACGTCCTTGTGGTTGCTTCGACCCAGGAGGGGTTTCCGTTGACCGTAGGAGAAGCCCTGGCGGTCGGGACACCCGTAGTGGCCACCGCGGTTGGAGGAATCCCCGATCTGGTAGAGCATGAAAGTTCAGGGCTGTTGGTGCCTCCACAGAGTTCGGTTCACCTCGCTAATGCGATGTCCGCTCTATTTCGAGATCCCTCTCTCCGAGAACGCATCCGAGCCGGCGGGCGAACGAAGGTCCAGAATTTCGACACGCGGGCAATTGCTCTTCAGCTGGATGGCTTCTATCGGGACCTCGTCGAGGGCTCGTTGGGGCGTTCACAGCGATAGATCTCGCCGTACTCAAGGTCATGTTTTTTCGATCCGCACACGGGCCAAGCGGTTCCACTTGATGCCGAACGACTCGCCGTACGTGCGCTGCGGGACGAACCGGGGGATTCCCCGAATGATGGGGTAGCGCACCCCGATATCGGAGACGAGCTCTCCCTCCTCGATCTCCTCGCCCCCCGTATCACCGACTAGCGTGAGCGGCCCGCCGGTCGACGGGCCAGCAAGGACGTCAAGCAGGTTGCGACGCAGCGGCCTCTGGGTCGGAGCGATCGGTGGCTCATAGCGAGTTGCCGGACTCGTGGATGTTGGTGCTCACGGCATCCACCTTCAGGACCCGGTCCGCTCCGGCAAACGCGTTGCTCAGCACATTCACCGTGTGAGCGTCCCGGAGCCCGACCCCCGAGTACCGGCTGCAGCCGCCCCACAGTTCGTACTGGACCTGGTTTCCCCGGACGACCATGTCCCGGACCCGCGTGGCGGAGACAGCCTCGCTCAGCGTGAGGAAATGGTTGTCCTCGATCACCCAGCCGCTCCGGATGTCGCCCTCGGGCGGACCGACGTAGACGGGGGACTCGCAGCTCACCAACGGACCGGTCATACGGTTTCCGGAGATGACGACGTTACCCACGTTCGGAGCGCTTCCGACGCCGCCGTTGGCGAACATGGCGAATCGATGTGGGCCGAAGACGTTGTTGATGATGGAAATGTTGCGGCCCAAATGCGTATCAACGTCCAGCTCGAGGTCGACCGCCGCCATGTTGACGTCGCCGACGTACGAGTTGGTGAGGAGGAACCCGTCCACCCCGGTGAGGCCCATCCCCATGCGGCCAGCTCGTGCGAAGTGCGAGTCTCGGACCACGATGTTTCGGGCCATCGGTGCCGCATAGACGTCCGGATGCCGCCAGTCCCACATGGCCTCGACGAAATCGCCGTACACGTCGAAGACCCGGACGTTGTCCAACGTGCCGTCGACCGTGCCCGCGAAGCGGAACCCGTGCTGCCACTCCACCGAGCCGTCGTAGGCGTCCTTATGGATACCTGCGTGCGGGTTGGCGCCGCACACCGTCATGTCGGTGAGGGTGATTCCCCGACCACCCTCGATGCGCCAGTTGTCTCGGTTCGGAGAGCCGCGGGTGAGGGCCTTGAACGTGGAACCGTTCCCGTGGATGGTGAGATCGGTCCGATCCTCGAGCTCAATCGTCTTGTCCTGACCGTAGCAGCCGTTGTGCTTGAATCGGGCCGTCGCGCCATCCGGAACCGTCGCGAGCCAGTCCATGATCTCATCCTCGACGGGCCGGCTGCAGTCCGCTGGGATCGAATCCGGCACGAGGAAGGCAGCCGGCGTCGAATCGGATGGGAGGACTGCCGTGCCCAGGATCACGGCAACCCACAGTCGCCCGCGGCGTGCGCCCGCTCCCACCCCAACATGATCCCACCGTCGGTCGAGGAGGAGCCCGCGGAATGCTGGGCGACCGAGTAAGGCGCGAACCACTGCCCTGGGTTTGCGGGGAGGGAAGGAAGTGACCGTCACGACATGATCCCCATTCAGTCCGGCCACGGGACGATGGACCTCCTTGGGTCGGAGGCTGCCGTTGCTGAGCCCTCGGGCAATCTTCCGAGCGATGTGGGTGAGCTCGGAGCTCTCGCTCAGCTCCGGAAGGCATTCGCCGGACCGAATGGTGCCGATGCCCGACATCAGCTTTGAGCGAGGTGAACTCCTGCGGCCGCGGGCTTCCGCCTCCTGGATGAGGGGCGACAGGGTCGTGACCAGCGCCAGCGCCAGGGTCATGACGGTGGCCGATGTGGATGTCCTTCGCGTTCCGGACACGAAGTGCTCCCCGGATCGGGGCCCCGTTGCCAGAGCCCTTCCAGGGAGCTCTGGTCCTTCGGCAGCTCGGCCGCCTCCGCTCCTCGGGAGCGGTCAGGCCCGGAGCTTTGCGTGCCACCGTTTCCGGCGGGTTGCCCGTTCGGGACCGTCTTCTGTTGTCGCTCATGTGGTATCGGCTCTACCGCCCACACCCTTGATGCCCGACACGACGAAGGTCAGGCGTAGGCTGGGGCGATGATGTTCGCTCTGGCTGTTGTCCTCGGCGCCGTTCTGAGTCCCCTCGCCGGATGGCTCGGGAAGACGGTCGGTCTGGTTGACCAGCCGAGCGGCGAGGACCTCAAGATCCATGGCCGGCCCACACCGCTCACCGGCGGTGTCGCTGTGTTGGCGGCTGCGGCCGTGAGCGCCTGGGCGGTCGGTGAACGCCAAGTACCTGGTCTCTGGCTGGCCGTGCTGATCGCGTTCGTCATCGGGACGATCGACGACCGGA
>DASQUP010000232.1:0-2406 GCA_035641235.1 Actinomycetota bacterium | reverse complement strand
GTAGAGTGATGACCGGCCGTCGTGTCGCTCACGTCTCATCGCTAAGGAGGGACCCATGGACCCATCGAGGGAGGGCTATTACCGGGGCTTGTTCCTGGTGGCGGCGATCTACGACGTGGTGCTCGGGATCGTCTTCACGTTCTTTTACAAGCCTGCTTTCGAGTTGCTCGACGTCACCCCGCCGGAGGGTGGCTACATACCGTTGCTGGGGAGTTTCCTATTCGTGATCGGTGTCGCCTACTACCTGATCTGGCGAGGTGACCTGTTCCGCAACCGCGACATGATCTTCGTCGGGACTCTCTACAAGCTGGCATACGCCTCCATCGCTCTGATCTTTTGGGCAATAGGAGACGTTCCCCACGTTGCCTTCGCAGCGGTGTTTGGCCTCGCCGACGCTGTCTTCTTCATCCTGATGCTCGAATGTTGGCTCTATCTCCGAAGACAGCTGACGCCCGGAGAGACCCAAGCCGTGGACTGACAGGGCGTCTTCTCCAACCCGGCTTCAGAGGTAGTGGCCGAGCCCGGCCAGGGCGATGCCGACAACGATCATCGCAACATGGAGGCCAATCAACACCCAACGAGGTGATGAGAAGGGGGCGTCGAGAGAAGCGGGCACCGGGAACCAGCGAAACCAGAACCAGCCGCCGAGAAATCCTCCGAACAGGATGCCACCGGTGACGAGGAGCCATCCCCCGCGGACCAGGTAGTCGCCGGGCAATGCCGTGAAACAGAGGGCAACAAGGCCCACGGTGACCAGAGCTGAGGGAACAAAGACGAGGACCCGCATTTCGGGGCGACGGATGCTGCTCCACAGCACGGTCGGCATCAGGATCCACCCGGCCAGCAAGGCTCCGTCGATAGCGACGCTGTGGGGCTCCGTAGTCCCCATCGCCAGTAGCCAGATGACTCCCAGCGCGACCGAGCTGACGGAAGCGAGACGACGCACCCGGGGGAGAAAGTGGGGGTCGCCTGACATCTCGATGCTGGTGCGTCCGAGGACCGAGGCTCTCATGCCACCGGCTCTTCGAACTCGGCTGATCTACCGGCCCGTCTCCCTTCCCGCCACTGCCGGATGAAACCCCTGCGCCGGCTACGGGTTGCCTCCTCGGAGTAGAGGCGCTGGCCCAGTTCGATCAACCCACGCTCCAGTCGCTCCGGGGTCATGCCCAGCGGCAGGTAGTTAACGTCGAATAGCGTGCACTTCTCCCAAGCGCCTTCCTCCAGCAACCTGCCCTCGGTGCGCAAACGGTCATAGAGCGGAGTTCCCGGGAAAGGAGTCTGGACCGTGATCTGCACGTCGAAGGGTTTCGTCTCGGTGACGAACAACTCTACGGCGTCGAAGATTTCCGGCCCGTCCCCGTCCAGACCAAGGACGAAACATGCATTTACGGCGACACCGTGTTCCTGGATCCGTGTGATGGCCTCCCGATACCCTTCGATCTGCCTCAGCTTCCAATTGCGCTTGAGCTCTACTCCATCGAGGCCGCCGACGCTGGGACTCTCCAGCCCGATTAGGACCTCTGCGCATCCCGCTTCTCGCAGCATGCCCAACAACTCGGGGTCGTCGGCGACCGAGATGTCGGTCTCGGTGAACCAGCGAACCCTCTCGCTGGCCATGGCCTCGGCCAACTCCCGCGACCGTCTCTTGTTGACGAATGAGTTGTCGTCGGCGAACTCGATGAACGGCCTGGGCCACGAGTCCTTCACCGCCCGGATCTCCTCGATCACCCTGGAGACGGGTTTGATCTTGTAGCGGGGGGTGAGCAGGATCGAGCTGGCGCAGAACTCGCACCGCCAGGGACAACCCCGGTTGGTTTGAACCGTTATACGGTTGTAATCTTCGGCGTCCAGAAGGTCGAAGCGTGGTATCGGCGCCTCAGCGAGATCCCACTCGCAACTCCTGGCGTCGTAGACCCTCTCTGCCTGGCCGCTCTCGACGTCGTCCAGAAGCCGACGCCACACCACCTCTCCCTCTCCTATGACAATGATGTCGGCGTGCCCGAGGGCTTCGTCGGGGCATGAGGTGACATGGAGGCCGCCCATCACGGTGGTGACGCCCTCCTTGCGGTAGCGATCGGATAGCTGATAGGCATCCCGTACCTGGGCAGTGAAGGTCGCAATCGCTACCACCTCGGCATCGGGCAACTCGTGAACGTCGGCTATGTCGTGGATCTCGTGGTAGGAGACCTGATGGCGCTCAGGGGTCAGCGCTGCCAGCGTCAGCAGGGAGAGGCTGGGCAGTGATGCGATCGCCTGACCCCTTTCCACGAAGCCGGGGAGGGTCATCCCCATCTCGGTGAGCTCCGGGTTGTGAGCGCGTATGCCGCTCATGGCGATTAGGGCGATCTTCATTTGCTACCTGCTTCGTTGCGGCCATGAACACTCGAGTTCACGACACGGATGGTG
>DASQUP010000231.1:0-9713 GCA_035641235.1 Actinomycetota bacterium | reverse complement strand
GATATTGAGGTGGATCGGAGCTGCTAGTGAAGGAGGCAACGTGGACACAAGGATGAGAGTCGAGCCAACCATCTGGCAAACTCCCGGCGGTCGATATCAGGTCCGATATCGAGACATGTCCGGCCGTCAGCGAGCCCGCAGCTTCGAGCGCCTCGCTGACGCACGCAGTTTCAAGGCCTGGGCCCGGCTGCTGCGGCCGCGTCGTGGCCACCTAGATCCAGCCGCCTCTCGCTTCACTTTTGGAGCGTGGGCCGAGGCGTACATCGAGCAGAAGGTATGTCTCAGACAGCGGACCAGAGATCGCTACGAAGCGGAGCTCCGGGGCCCATCTGCTTCCTTACTTCGGCGACAGGCCGTTGTTCGCCATGAGTCGCGGCGACGTCCAGGCGTTTTTCGTCTCGCTCGTGGATCGAGGCCTCGCCCCAAACACCGACAGGGGTCTGTACCACCTGCTCGCCGCCATCATGTCTTTGGCCGAGGAGGACGGGATCATCCAGGCGACCCCGTGCCGGCGGATCTCCCTTCCGCCCGCGATCGTCGACGAGCGACGCTGTCCCCCCGTCGCCGAGGTGGAGGGACTCGCCGGGGCGATCGATCCCGCTACCGGGCCTTGATCTATACCGCCTCCTACCTCGGCTTGCGCTGGCACGAGATCGCCGGCTTGAGGCGTCGCTATCTCCAACTGGACTACGGTCGCCCCGCGTTGTTGCGAGTGATATCCACCATCGAGCGCTCCGGAGGGCGCTGCCGGGTCGTGGATCTCGGCAAGACCAAAGCGGCAAGGCGGACGCTATCCATGCCCGAGTTCCTACGCGACATCCTCGTCGCCCATCTACAGAGCCATCCCGACGCGGAGTGGGTCTTCCCCGCCCCCAAGGGAGGCTTTCTGCGCTACGACAACTTCCGCACAGAGTGTGGACCCCCGCGGTGGAGAGGGCGGGGCTTGCGCCTTTGACCTTCCACTGCCTGCGGCACACCGCGGCCGCGTTCATGATCGACGACGGCGCCGATCCCTCCAGCTCAAGCGCCGCATGGGGCACGAGGATATCCGTCCGAGCCTCGATACCTACGGGCATCTGTTCGCGCAGCGCGAGAATGAGCTCGTGGACGCGCTCGACCGTCGCCGAAGACAAGCTCTGGCGTCGCGCGGAAGTGGTGACTTTCTGGTGACCAGGTCACGCGGGCCCGTCGCTTCGATCGAGCACGAAATCGCTTCTGAGCAGCACCTTTAGCTTGTGGACCTGAGGGGAGTCGAACCCCTGACCTCACCCGTGCGAGGGGTGCGCTCTACCAACTGAGCTACAGGCCCGAGGCGCCCATCCTAAAGCCGGACGCCGCCGGGGGATTCTTTGCAACACTGACGCCCTGAGAAATGGCCTCGTTGTTGCAACAAACCCACCGGACACGCCGCCCGGGGTTCCTTGCGACACAGAGGCCTGTGAGAAGCCTCCTTGTCAACAAAACGATCAACCCCGACTAGAGGCCCTCGATCTGATCGGCGTGCTGTTGCAGCGCGGCGCGCAAGTTGCTCTGGATCACCGACGTCGTGAAGTCGCCGCGAGTTCGCTCGATTATCCCGCGCGCCACATCGGTCAAGCGGCGCAGACCGAACGTTATTCCGTCCGGATAGTCCATCGACACGAGCACGTAGTACATGTCGTCCATCGCGCCGAGAAGCTGCTCGCCGCGCTCGAGCTGCCCCTGGCGCATAAGGTCGAGAATGTGGCGGCGCAGCTCCCCGATCGATTCGGCCATCCCCTTGATAAACGCAGAGGGTGGAATGCCGAGCGAATCCGGCGTTGGGAAATCCCCCTCTGTTATGAGCGACAAGAAGATGCGCGCCTCGGCAAACTCCTTCTCGGCGTCGTGCACGAATCCCGCGTACAAGATGTCGTTGTGATCTGCGAGCGCGCTGCGTGCTCCATCCAGATGTTCCTGGGCTTCGCGCAACAAATCCCTCGCGGCGTCCATCTCGTACCTATGCATCGCACGGATTGCATTCCCACAAGCTCGAATAGCCGTGCGAGAGCCGGCCAAGCCGCGTTCGCGCGCCGCCGTCTTGTCGTCAAACTCCCGACGAAGAGATTTTGATAATCCTGTGAGATCCATTGAGCGTCACTCTACGGCCACCGCGCAGCAGGGTCAGGACCGGCGGTCTCCAGCAGCCATGGGTTCGTAGAAACCGAAGTCTTCGGCCGCCGCAGCTCTCCTGCCGGAAGCTCGGCTGCCCCGTCTCTGCAGTTCGATGGGCCGAACCTTCGCGCTGCGTTCAATCCTGCGCCGCCCAGTCTCCAGGAGGAACCCGACGTATAGAACGAGTGCCGCATCGATGCCGGCGTGCGCCTCCCATGCGCCGCCACCCGAGACGAGCGCATAGACGGCGGAACCGACGGCGCACATCAGCAAGAACGCGAGGAGCCGGCGCCGGCGACGCCGCGATTTCGCGAGCTTTTGGGCGCGCACCATTGTCGACCGCACCTTTCGGTCGGGCGAATCGAGGACGCAAACCCAGCGCCCCGCCCTCGGTGAGGGGGGCGCTAACAAGTCCATCCTGCGGCGGAACCGCTCTGCTGAAGACAATGGTCCGTTTGCACGAGCCCGCAGCATAGCTGGCACGAGGATCGCCATCCACAAGATGGCCAACGCGGCAAAAAACGCTACCGTCAGAACTCTCCCCAAGCTCTAGGCGGATAGGTCATTACGGACGCTACTCCGCACAAGCGCACAACTGTCGGATTTCCACAGGAACCAAACAATCACTCGCAGCGCCCCCCGGCGACCGGCGTTAAGGTTCCCAACGGCCTCCGCAAAGCGAGTTTGGGGAGGATTCATGGCGAGCGGGCCCGAAGTGATGACATCTACAAACCCGGAGCTGCCATGCGACGCCCTCGTCGTGGGTGCTTTCGCTGAGAACGGGAGCGCCGTTCTTGCGTCACCGATACCAGGCCTCGACGATGCCGCCGAGGAGCAGGTCAAGGAGGCAATGGCGGACGCGGCGTTCAAGGCGCCCGTGGGATCGACCCTCTTGCTGCCGACCTTCGGGATGGCTCCGGCTCGCTCCGTAGCAGTCGCCGGCCTCGGTAAAAGATCATCCGCAACATCCGGTCATGTGCGAAAGGCGGCCGCCGGAGCGGCGCGCCGGCTCGCAGACCGGGTCGAGATCGCATGCGTTCTGCACTCTGCAGTGGACGGCTCCGACAAAGCAGCCGCCGAGGGTTTCCTTCTCGGCTCATACCGGTTCAACAAGTACAAGTCCGACCCCTCTCCCTCAAAGATTCAGCGGGTCTCATTCATAGAGGGTTCGGAGGACGAACTTCGCAAAGGTCAAACCCTGGCGGAGGCGACGACGCTCGCGCGCGATCTCATCAACGAACCTCCAGCTTCTCTAACACCCAGGGTTCTCGCGGAGCGCTCCCGTGAGATCGCCGATGTCACCGGGCTCGAGTTTGCCGAACTCGGTGAGGCTGAGCTCGCGGAGCGAGGCTTCGGGGGAATCATGGGCGTCGCCCGGGGTTCGGCCGAACCCCCACGTCTCATTCGCCTCAAGTACGCGCCTGATGGTGCGAATCAACGAGTGGCCATCGTCGGCAAAGCCGTGACGTTCGATTCAGGCGGCCTTTCGTTAAAAGCATCGCAGAGCATGATGGACATGAAAACGGATATGTCCGGCGGCGCTGCGGTCATCGGCGCGATGAGCGCACTCCCTCGACTCGGGCCGCGTGTTGAGGTGGATGCCTACGTGCCGGCGGTCGAGAACATGCCCGGCGGAAGATCATTGAGGCCCGGCGATGTGATCACACACTACGGGGGGAGGACAACGGAAGTCCTGAATACGGATGCGGAGGGACGCCTCATCCTCGGCGACGCGCTGGCTCTGGCGTCCGAAGAGCGCCCCGATGCGATCGTGGACATCGCTACATTGACCGGCTCCATCTCTGTTGCGCTCGGGAACAAAATCGCTGGTCTTTTCTCGACGAACGAAGAACTTTCGGCGGGACTGCGCGAAGCTGCCTCCTCTTGCGGAGAGAGATTCTGGCCGATGCCGCTGGCAGAGGAATACGGCAGCGAAATCGAGTCCCAAATCGCCGACTGTAAAAACGTCGGTAGTCGCTATGGGGGAGCCATCATCGCCGCACTCTTCCTCAAAGCGTTCATCCAGCATCGAGTCCAATGGGCACACCTCGACATCGCCGGCGTCGCGCGGTCCGAGAAGGACTACGACGAGATCTCCAAGGGAGGCACCGGCGCGGGTACACGCACACTCATCCGCTGGATCGAAGGGCGCGCCTGACGTGGCAGAGGGCAACCGGGGCGACGGGGAAGACAAGGTTGTTCCGCTGCCCTCCGACTATGTTCCCCCACAGCCTCCGGCAACCCGGCCCGGCATGATGCATGGCGCCGCCACCATCGCTATGGCGGCATTTGCAGTCATTGGTTTCCTCGCGATGTTCGCGTTCATAACCGTCGGATGGCCGGGGGACAGCGGTCGATACGTGATCGCCGTCGTGGTCTTCGCCGGTGTGGGGTTCCTTGCTTCCGCAGCGATCGCAGTGTTTGCGGCGGCACGGGACACGTATCCCTCGCGGTCGAACGATCGAGAGCACCCCAACTAGACTCCTCCCATGGAGATCGAAGGCCACCCAACTCAGGACCTCATCGAAGAACTCGAGCGCCGCGGCGGAATGCGGATGGACGGGACGTCCCACGGGCCCGACTCAGAGGTAACCAAGTTCATAGTCGAGCGAGTTGGTGATGCGCGCGGCTACTGGCTCTTCCTGCCGTACGAGACGTTCATGACCGGAATGGACGAGCTCCCCGGCTAGGAATTCGCGAACTGTTCGCGCTTACATATCGATTTCGATGTATGAACGCGAACAGTTCGGTAAATCAGTCCGGCACCTCCGTCACGACGAGTCGATCTCCTCGACCCATGCCGGGCGGGACGCTACCGGCCGGCAACTCGATTGCGTAGCGGCCGCCCATTACGAACTTGCTCATACGCCCCGGGACCATCGATCGGATAACGTGGCGCACCTCCCAGTCGCGGCTGCAGAACAGAACATCGATCGGCCAGCTCATCCGAAACGTGTGGACCTGATATGCGCGATCGAGAATGAGGCCCTCCCCCGTTTCGAGCGGCGCCGACCCAATCAGCCCCTTGCGCCGCTCGGGACCGCTCAAGGCCCAGCGTGCGCGGTCGGCAAGTAGGTGACCAGAACCCGAGACAATTCGCGCATGCATGCTCTAGTAGGTTATGGCCTGCCCGAGTGGCAGTGCCTCGGCCAGTGATGTTTGCGAGGTTCTGCGGCGCGAAAAACGAGCCTGCGGCAGCGTACCGGCGTGCACGACCGTCCGGCAGGAAACGCAAACAAACCGGAGGGGTGGTACCAAGTACTCGGCGGAGCCGTGCCGCAGGGAGGGTGCGTACCAGGAGCGTACGTGCCCGACTGAGAACGCAGCCAGGCGCAGCTTTTTCGCCCGCAGGACCCTACCGACATTGCTGGTCGAGGCACAGGAGGCAAGCTAATTGCTCAATACATAAGAGGTGACCGACATGCAGAAGTGGGAATACGCGACAGTGCCTCTGATCTCGCATGCCCTGCAGGAAATCCTCAATCAATGGGGCGAAGAGGGATGGGAGCTCGTACAGGTCATCGAAAGTCAGGCGACCGGGACGACCGCCTTCCTGAAGAGACCCAAGTCGTGAGGGGGATGCTCCCCTAGGAGCCGGCGGATTCGTCTGCCTCGCGCACCCACACGCCGCTTCTGCCCCCGGTCTTCATCAACAGCCTTGTGCCGGTGACTTCGACTCCTCGTTCGGTGCCCTTCACCATGTCGTAGATGGTGAGCGCCGCGATGCTCACCGCCGTGAGCGCCTCCATCTCTACACCGGTGCGCTCGGCCGTTCGAACGATGGCGCGGACGTCGATGCCCTCGAGCACCGGCTCGAACCTGACCTCGACGGCACCAAGCGCTATGGGATGGCACAGCGGGATCAGATCCGAAGTCCTTTTTGCCGCCATGATCCCGGCCACGCGCGCGACCTCCAGCACGTCGCCTTTGGGGATGCGACCGGCCGTGATCAGGTCTCTGGTCTTGTCACGCATCTTCACGAGACATGCGGCTACCGCGACCCTCTGAGTGACGTCCTTGGCGGTAACGTCCACCATCCTGGCTTCAGATTCTGGATGCACGCTCATGACTGATGATCTCCTTCCGGCAGTCGCCATACCTCGACGACGACGTCGCTCCCCGCGTCGATCCCCGTCTCCTCAATATCAAAGCGCGCAACTCCGTCGCAGTCTATGAGGCTCGACTGAATGTGGGACCCCTGAGCACCGGTCGGCGTGGCGAACCACCTGCCGTCGCGCAGTCGAAGGCCGACCCGTACGAAGTGCAGGCGGCCCGGACGCTTGGTTATCGGTTCGGTGAGTTCGGCAACGATCGTGGGGCGAAGCAGCGCACGGCATCCGCGCATCTTGCGGATGGCGGGCCGCACGAACTGTTCGAAACCCACATGGATCGACACCGGATTGCCGGGAAGTCCGAGGAACGGGGTCGAAGCGATTGAACCGAGAACCACCGGTTTGCCCGGCTGCATGGCCACTCGCCACATATCGATCCGGCCGAGTTCTTCGACAACGTCTTTCACGAAGTCGTATTTGCCGACCGCTACGCCGCCCGATGACAGCACGAGGTCGGCCATCTCCCCGGCGCGCCGGAACGCTTCGAGCGTGACCCCGCGGTCGTCCCGGACGGGAGGAAAAGCGAGTGCCTCACCCCCCGCATCCGCAACCAGAGCCCGCAGAGCTATTGAGTTTGAGTCGCGGATCTGACCGGGTCCGGGTTCGGCTTCGGGAGGGACCAGTTCGTCACCCGTCACCAGGATGGCGACCTTCGGCCCGGAGCGCACCCGGAGCGGCGAGAATCCCATCGTCGCCAACAGCGCGAGCTCCCCCGGCCCCAGCTCGGTCCCCGCTTGTACGAGCACGTCGCCGGCGTTCAGGTCGTCTCCCGCGGGCCGCACGTGGGTACCGCGCGCGGCAGGCGCTTTCACCACGACCTTGCCGTCGCTTTCCTCGGTTTCCTCGACCGGGATAACGGCGTCGGCGCCGCTCGGAACCGGCGCGCCGGTCATGATGCGGACGGCCGTACCGGGCGTGACCTCCACGTCACCGGGATCGCCAGCCCTAACCTCACCGATGACCTCTAGAACCAGAGGCGAATCGGCCGAGGCGGTCGCTCCTTCATCACCACGCAGGGCATAGCCGTCCATCGCAGAGTTGTCCCATCTCGGCAACGGATGCGGAGCCAAAAGGGTTTCGCTGAGCACGAGCCCGCGCGCTTCGGCGATTGGCAACTCCTCGACCGGAAGCGGTGTCATGGCCTCGAGCACCCTGCGGCGCGCCTCATCGACGCTTAACATCACGACTCCAGCCGTCCGGCCACCTCAATGAGCCACTCCCGAAACTGCTTTGAAACGTCGGCGCGCCGGAGAGCGAGCTCGACGGTCGCCTTGAGGTAGTCCACCTTCTTACCGACATCGAACATCGGGCCCCTATAGACGTACGCAAAGACGTCCTTCTCACGAGCGAGGATTCCGATCGCGTCGGTGACCTGAATCTCCCCTCCCCATCCGGGAGTCGTTCTCTCAATGGCATCGAAGATCTCCGGGGCCAAGACGTAACGGCCGCGCGATCCGAGATTCGATGGCGCGTCTTCCGGAGGCGGCTTTTCAACGAATTTGTCAATCCTGTAGAGATCGTCGGCGACCAGATCACCTGAAATAACCCCGTAGGACGAGAGCTGATCCTGCGGAACTTCCTGCACAAGGACGACGCTGCCGCTGCGCTCGTCGTACGTCTGGATCATCTGTTCGAGGAGCCCCACCTCCTCCCCGACGGGCTCCGGCACGATCTCATCGGGCAGCAGGACGGCAAAGGGCTCGTTCCCTACGTGTTCCTTAGCCATGAGAACCGCGTGGCCGAGTCCGAGGGGCTCCTTCTGCCGCACGGAGTGGACGTCGGCGATCTCGGATATGCGGCGGACTTCGGCAAGTTCTTCGTCCTTGCCACCCTGCTCCAGCCGCATCTCGAGTTCGACGGCGCGATCAAAGTGATTCTCCATCGCACCTTTTCCCCAACTCGAGATGATGAGGACGTCGCGTATCCCGGCACGCACTGCCTCCTCCACCGTGTACTGGATACCCGGCCGATCGACGACCGGGATCATCTCCTTAGGTATCGCCTTGCTGGCGGGCAGGAACCTCGTCCCCAATCCCGCAGCCGGAATAACCGCCTTCTTGACCGGCACGATGGGCATCTCCTCGGCTCGTGGTTGGCGAGTTCGGTCAGTCTAGAGGTGAACCCGGGTATGACTATGCCCACCCGGGGCCGGGACTAGGCGAGACGCAGTCCCGGCGAAGTCCCGTCGGCGACGCGCCACCGGTCTCGGCCGTCGTGCTTGGCACGGTAGAGCGCTCCGTCCGCCGCCGAGATCAGGCGCTCGTATGAGGCCCCGTGCTCGGGATAGGAAGCGACGCCTATCGAAACGGTCAGATCCACGGGCTCCTCACCCGGAGTCCCGAAGGAGTCGGACCGCACCGCGAGCAATATCTTGTCGGCAGCCGCCTTGGCTCCCGACAAACTCGTCTCCGTCAAGAGGCACAGAAACTCTTCGCCGCCGTAACGGATGAAGTGGTCGACCTCGCGCAGGGTCTCGCCTACGCGTTTGGAAAACTCGATAAGAACGGCATCACCGCGCTGGTGTCCGTAGCTGTCGTTGACGACCTTGAAGTTGTCGAGGTCGAGCATCAAGACGCTGAAGTTCCGGCCGAACCTGGACGCGGTTGCCAGGATCTGAGGGAACTGCATCTTGAGGTACCGGGGGTTCCAGACTCCGGTTAGTCCGTCCGTCAGTGAGAGCCTGCGGGCATCCTCGTGAAGAATGACGTTCTCCATCGCCACTCCGCCCTGTTCGGCGAGGAACTTGACGGTCTCCACGTCACCTTCATCGAACTCCCCGTCTCGCCGGTACATCGTCAGGATCGCGGTGGCGATGTCTTCGGTGAGGACCGGAGTCGCGATGACATAGGGGTGGCTCGGCTCGCCCCGAACCGGGGTCGGACCCCCGCCCGGGGCCGGCAGTGTGATGGTCCCGAGTCGTTCCGCCACGAGGCCGGCAACACCTTTGCCGACAGTCACACGGTCGAGGCTTCGACTATCCAGCCCCCTCGTGGAGACGGGGATCAACTCCTCTCGTGTGTGATTGAAGTTCCAGATGATTGCGGCGTCCGCGCCCACGGCGTCGGCGGCGGTATCGAGGATCGACTCTCTGATCTGGCTCATGTTGTGGGTCGACCGCAACGTGTCTCCCACGCGGCGGATCGCCCGGCGTAACTGATCGCGCGAGGCCTGGAGTTCGTTGTGAGACTTCTCCAGGGCATCCCGCGAGCTTGTCAATGCGTCGTGTGACTTCTCGAGTTCCGCGCGCGAGGTTTCGAGCTCGTTGAGCTTCTGATCGAGTTGCATGGCCATGTTGTTGAAGCCCAGTGCGAGTTGCCCGACCTCACCCTTTTCGGTTACGGGAATCGGTTCGTAGCGACCCTCTGCGACGAGCTGCGTTCGCTCGGCGATCTCCCTGATCGGTTGGATGACCAAGTTTGCAAGGGCGCGCGCGAGGAAGGCCGTTGCCAGCAGCGCCAGCAGACCGAT
>DASQUP010000230.1:0-4888 GCA_035641235.1 Actinomycetota bacterium | reverse complement strand
AGGACGGCGCGGATTTGATGAGCGCTCGGACGCGCGGCAGGGTCCTTCTGGAGAAGGTCCACGAGCAGAGGCTCGAGCGGGCCGGCGCGCCGAGGCGGACGCGGTGGCTCGTGAACGACTGCGGCGAGGGTCGGGATCGGTTCCCCCCGATCGAAGGGGAACTCGCCCTCGACCATGTAGTAGAGCATCGCGCCGAGCGCCCAGAGGTCGGCCTCGGCCTCGCTGCGAGCGCCCCTTGCCTGCTCCGGCGCCATGAATTGCGGCGATCCGAGGACCATCCCGGTGCTCGTGAGCTTCGGATCGTCCACCACAGTCGCAATGCCGAAGTCGGCGAGTTTGGCGCATCCACCTTGAGGCACCATCACGTTCGCGGGCTTGACGTCGCGGTGCACGATTCCCGCATCGTGCGCGGTGGCTAAAGCGTCAAGTATGTCGATCGCGATAGATGCCGCTCGGGTGGGTGACAGGGGCCCGTCACGCTCGATGACGGTCGCGAGTGTGGGCGCCTCCACGAATTCCATGACGATGTAGGCGCGCCCATCATCATGGATTGCGTCGTATACGGCGACGACATTTGAGTGGCTCAATGCGGCGGCGTTGCGCGCCTCTCTTATGGCGCGCTCTTTCACCACGTCCAAACCCTGGATACCGGGAGTCGCGGGAAACTCGATCTCCTTGACGGCAACCTCGCGCTGAAGGAGCGCGTCGCTGGCGCGCCATACGACGCCCATGCCGCCCCGACCGAGGACCTCTTTGAGAACGTACCTATTCGCGACTTGCCGTTCGATGCTGCTCGTCATCCCTCCTCGCACATACCCTCTGGGCGCGCTATCTATCATGCCCATACGGACGGGAGGATGATTCGGTGTTACCGGCGGTGCTCAGTCCGCGGGTTCAGTACTCCCGCTCGAGCCCCGAAACGGCCTGAGGCATCGTGTTGATAACACCCTGAAGCTGCATGAGCTTCATCATGTTGCCGGAAATCTTGAGTTTGCCCTGCATGAAGGCGTTCTGTGCGTTGAGCTCGGTCCGGTCGATTGCTGCTGCGGTTTCGTAGTTCTGCGAGATAGTCGCTTCCGCATCGGCCAGCTCTCCCAGAGAAACCTCCGCCTTCCCCTCCTGGAGCGTGAAGTAGTACTTCACTTCGCCGCCGCCCGGGGAGTCCGTCACTACCTGTTGGATCTTGGCTTGCTGCCCGCTCGCGGCCTTTTGAAAGGCTTCCGAGGAGTTCAGGGCGTCTGTCACCGCCTGCGTCCACTCCTCGGTGAGGAATTTGACAGCCACGTCGCCTCCTTCTACTCAGTCCCTGTGGCGAAGGAACATACCCGCTGGCCGAGAATTTGACCACGCAGTCTAGTCGCGGCGCGCCGGCACCTCGGCCTGCGGCGACCATCGTGCTTCTTCGGGACACCCCGAGCGGTCCCGAAGTGCTGCTGACCGTGCGGCCCGACACCATGCGGTTCATGGGGGGTGCAACCGTTTTCCCGGGAGGGGCGGTCAGTCCGAGCGATCTTGACCCGGCGTGGGAGCAGGTCTCTCGGCTTTCGCGCGCCGAGGCGGCCGCCGCGTTGGGGATCGAGGACCCGGCTGCGGCACTCGGCTATTTCATCTGCGCGCTGCGCGAGGCCTTCGAGGAGGTTGGCTTCTTCATCGGCTCCGGCCCCGTATCCAAGGTGGAACGCGCCGCCTCGGATGACCCTCAAACGTGGCTGGAGCACTGCCTCGATCTGGGCGTCGTGCTCGGGACCGATGCTCTCCTCCCGGCGGGCAGGTGGATCACACCGGAGGGGTCACCGGTCAGGTTTGATGCAAGGTTTTTCGCGGCCAGGATCCCTCATGGCTGGGAGCCGCAGCCCGACCCGGGCGAGGTCGACAACTGTTTTTGGGCATCGCCGGACGGCGCTGTGCGGGATCTCCACTCCGGTCGTCTCCACATGGCCCCTCCAACGATCGACATCCTGCACCGAATAAAAGGCCTCGCGTCGGTCGACGAGGTGCTCGGTGTGCTGAATGAGGAGGTTGCCCCCCGGTCGCGGCCCCTGGCAACCGGTCTACATCCGGCCGTCCGGGTGATCCTCGCCCCCAACGCCGGCGTCATGACGGGGCCGGGGACGAACACCTACGTCGTGGGCCGCCCGGGCGGCGTTACCTTCGTTGTCGACCCGGCCGTGGACGACGCGTCGTTCCTCTCCGTTGTCGTGGAGACGGCGGGAGAAGTCGGTGGGATCATCGTGACTCATCGTCACCCCGACCACGTCGGAGGTGTTCCGGGACTGGCTCGCGCGACCGACGCCACCGTCTACGCGTTCGGCGATTCGCCCATTGAGGGCGTTTCGGTTGATTCGGTCAGGGACGGCGACGTGCTGGCGGCTGGAGATACGCGCCTCGAGGTCCTCCACACTCCGGGGCACGCGTCCGATCACATCTGCCTCGTACTGGATGATGCCCTCTTCAGCGGGGACACGGTTCTGGGAGAGGGCACGGCTGTCATTGCCCCACCCGACGGCGACATGCGTGCCTATCTCGAAACCCTGAGGCGGCTCCGGTCGCTTCAGATCACGAGGCTCTTCCCGGGACATTTCAGGGCACGCGCCGATGCGCACGCCTTGATCGACTCTTATCTGGCTCATCGAGCGGAGCGGGAGGCGGCCATAGTTGCTGCGCTCGGTGACCAGGGTGCCTCTGTCGACGATGTCGTCGCCCGGGTCTACGCCGACACACCGCCGGATCTCCATCCACTGGCGGCCTATTCGGTGAGGGCCCATCTGGAGATGGCCGAAGCGGACGGCCGGGTGGCGCGCGCCGGCGATCTCTGGGTACGCGTACAGCCGCCGTAGGTGCCAGAAACTTGGGGCCGATATCGACGATTGCAGTGACCGTCGCCACTTCGCGGCGTTGAATAATTATGAGAAGTAAGTAACGGCCATCAACCACGCGAGATAAATGATCTCCAGAAACCGGCAACCGGCGCCAAAGGGAAGCTGGCGCTGGGCAGTGCGAGTAGCCGAGGTCACCGCCTGGGGAACGGCGGGACTGGTCTCGGTCCTCCTCGTGGTGCTGGAACTCGACCGCAGCACCTTCCGCGCCGGTATCGCCGTGGTTCTGGCTCTGGGAATCTGGCTGGCGCTGCTCTTTCGAGTCCTTGTTCCGCGCCTCGGTGCCCGCCGGTGGGTGCTGCCGGCCAGCGTCCTCATCAACCTCGGGTTTGCGGCGTTGGTGTACGGCCTCTTTCGAGGAGAGGTTGCCGGCGTTCAACTCGTTTTCGTCCCCGTGATCGTGGCAACGGGTCTGCTGGGCAAACTTCCGGAGGCTTTTCTCGCACCAACGGCGGGCATTGTCATCTACGGTCTCGTCTCGGACGTGACCGGTTCCCTCCCTGCGCCGGGTGCCTTTGTTCTTACCGGTGGTGTGTTCCTCCTTTCCGGTGGTGTAGCCGGTCTACTTGCTCGCGAGTTACGCCACCACTACAGAGGCGAGCGGGAGGAGCACCGACTGGCCACGGCCGTCCGGCACCGTTTGATGGCCGTCGTCGATGCGATTGATCAGGCAATCATCTTCAGCGATCGCAGCGGGATCGTCAGAGTCGTAAACCGGCGCGCCGCCGAACTGTTCGACATCGACTCCGACGAGTACCTGGGTCTCCTCGTTGTGCAGCTCAACCGAGTGGTCGCGCGTCAAATGGAAGACCCGGAAGGTTTCATGGAGACCTTTCAGACTCTGCGCGACGACCCCGATCTCGAGTTCCGATCTGAGATCGAGCAGATCCTGCCGGCGCGCCGCCAGCTACGGCTGTTCTCGTCTCCTGCTCTCGACGACTACGGAGTGTTGGTCGGTCGCATCGACGTCTACACAGATGTAACCGAAGCCGGCCGGCGCGCCGCAGAGGTTGAGCGGCTCTACGAAGAGGCTCGAAGGACCGCCGAGAGTTATCAGCGAAGCCTCCTGCCGGAGTCGACTCCCAGCCTGCCGCGTGTGGGGTTCGTCGCACACTACGTCCCTGCCGCCGGCGAGCGCGCGGTGTGCGGTGACTTCTACGACTTCGTGACTCTCGCCGATGGCCGGATGGGAGTGGCGCTTGGTGACGTCTGTGGTGTTGGGCCGAAGGCGGTGAGCGACTGTGCGCTCACTCGCTACACCCTTCAGTCGTTCGCAGAGCAGGATGCCGACCCCGGCCGGCTGTTGTCGAGAATGAACTCGCACATAGGCGCACATCTGTCTTCCGAGCGATTTGTGAGGCTGATGTTTGGTGTCCTCGACCCCGAGCGCGCCGTCTTCGAGTACGCGAACGCGGGTCACGTGCCGCCCGTGGTGTACAAGTCCCGCTCCGGCGAGGTCGAGTGGTTGGGAGAGGGCGGAATCGCCATCGCTGTAGAGGAGGACTCGGACTACAAGGTCGGACGGGTCGAGCTCGAGCCGGGCGACATGCTGGTCCTTTACACGGACGGCGTAACGGAGGCACCGCGCCATGGCCGGCCCTACGGACAGGGCCGCTTCCTCGACCTCGTTACCGAGTACGGCGTCGGAACTCCGGGCGAGATGTCGCAGGCGATTAGGCGGTCCGTCGATGCGTGGGTCGAAGGTGGTGAGCTACGAGACGACCTGGCAATCCTCGTCTGTCAGGTCATTCCGGATTCGGCAATCGACGAGCCGACGCGCGAGCTGGTCCTGCCCAACGAAAGATCGAGGCTCCGCGAGATCCGCGGATTCGTAGGTCAGTTCCTCGCCGATGTGCGTGCCCCCGTGGACATCTCCTCTGAGATCCTTCTCGCGGTGGGCGAAGCTGCCGGCAACGCCACCAAGTATGGGCGCCGCCCCGAGGGAAGGAGCGAGATCCGCGTCCGGTGTGCGGTCGAAGGGGCCGTGGTGTCGGTGACCGTGGTGGACGACG
>DASQUP010000229.1:0-20731 GCA_035641235.1 Actinomycetota bacterium | reverse complement strand
AGCCCGCGGCGACGATGTATCTCCACGAGGCGTCGTGCTCGCGAGGAGGGAGAAAGATCATCCACTTGCCCAAAAACCCGGCTCCGACGAGTGGTCGGCACCGTAACTCGGCGACCGGACATAGACCCACGGGCGAGCTGTGATCTCGGAGGGAGCCGGCGCCGGTAGGGGAGCGAGACACTCGACCGCACGGGATGGAAGTCGACCTTGCTCGCCTTGGCACCGGCTGCGCCGTCCCCGGGTTTCATCGCACCTTCGTCGAGGCGTCGGTCGAGCGCCGACGTCAGGAAACGATAGGTCCAGTCTTCGGCGAATTTCCTAGGCGCCGCCCGAGAGGATCCATTTGAGAGGTCGGTCGGCACGTTGGAGTCTGTGGGTTGCTGGAGCCATTCCGCGTTCGCAGAGGTGAGCGATTGGGATCAATGGGCCCGCGTCGTATAGCGGCCAGCCGTTCGGATCGTCCAGGGCCGAGGAAGCCGAAAAAAAAGAAAAAACTTGCAGCGAGGGTGCCTTTCGAACGCGTTTTCTGTCTCACCCTCCTGCTTGAATCGGGGCCATGGCAACAACCTCCGTCATCGAAGCAGTCGAGGTGCTCGAGAAGTCCAACGCGAACCTCGAGCCGGATCTTCTGAGCACCGAGTCGGCGCGCCGGCTGCTCGACCAGTACGCGCGCGTGGAGAAACTGGCCGCCTACGGCCGCACGGTAATGGCGGCGCGCATCGACGACGCCGCTGCGGTCGCCCGGGCGGCCGGCACGTCGATGGGACAGGCCAAGAAGACGGTCGAGACCGGTGCGGCGTTCAAGGACGCGCCCGAGGTCGGCGATGCCCTGGCGCGCGGTGAGGTGTCGCTCGATCAGGCTGCTGAGATAACAAAGGCTGAGCAGGCCTGCCCCGGAAGCGCCGAGGAGCTCTTGGAGGTCGCCAAGGAAGAGTCGTTCCATGCGTTCAGGGATAAAGCCCGCAGGGTGAGGCTCGAGGCCGAGCAGCACCGGGGACTGGGCGACCGGCAACGGGATGCCCGGAGCGTCGGCAACTACACCGACGAGCTCGGCATGGTCAACATCAACCTCAGGTTCCAGCCCCACGTCGGGACCCCGATCAGGAACCGGGCCGAAGCCGAGGCGTCCCGGCTGTACCGGGCGGCCAAGAAGAACGGCGACCCGGAGCCGTTCGAGCGCTTCCTTGCCGATGCATACGCCAAGATGCTGTCGGGCGAGGGCACGGGACACGCGAAGAGGCCCGAACTCGTCGTGTTGGTGAGCCTCGAGGTCGCAAAAAGAGGCTGGACCGACGTCAGAGACGGCGAGGTGTGCAAGATTCCCGGCGTCGGACCGGTGGCACCCCGGGATGCCGAGAAGATCGCCGAGGATGCATTCCTCAACGGCGTGTTCTTCGACGGCAAGGACCTCCGTCACTTCAAGCGGTGGACGAGAAACATCCCGATCGAGGTGCAGCTCGCCCTAGAGATCGGGGCCCCGCCCGACTTTGACGGGGTGAAATGCGTCGATTGCGGCAACCGGTTCCGAAACGAACGCGATCACATCGAACCGCGCAACTCTGGCGGGTCCACTTCGAACGGCAACCTCGACTGGCGCTGTGATCCGTGCCACGAGGAGAAGACCAAACGCGACCGCGCCGCCGGCAAACTGACTCCACCTCCTCCAGACGAGGAGCGTGGGCCGCCGTTGAGCTGAGGGCCCGACCGGTCCCGGAGCCGCCTGCAAGTTTGTCGAAACACGGCATCTCGAAGTGGACGTTTCGCTTTCCGTCGATCGGCCGGCTCACCCATCCGGCGGCGCCGCCTACCCGGAGATGAGATCGGCGATCTCTCCGATCGCCGCCGTAAGGTCGTAGTCCTTCGGAGTGAACACCCGCGCGACTCCCAGCTCCAACAGCTTTCTCTCATCCCCCTCTGGGATCACACCCCCCACAACCACCGGCACTTGCGAGGGGTCGACACCCTCGGCGCGCAGCCGCTCCAGCACCTCGGGCACCAGCCACCCGTGCGCGCCGGAAAGAATCGATACCGCCACCACGTCGACGTCTTCTTCGGCGGCCGCGCGGGCGATTTGTGACGGCGTCAACCTGATCCCCTGATAGACGACCTCGAACCCCGCGTCCCGTGCCCGAACAGCGACCTGCTCGGCTGCGTTCGAGTGGCCGTCGAGGCCCGGCTTAGCGACGAGCATCCGCAACCGCGCCCGTCCCGTCCGCGTCACAGCGGCATTCACACGCTCGCGTGCCTCCTCGATCCGCTCCCCGGCGGACGCGGCGACATCCGAAACTCCCGTGGGAGCGCGGTATTCGCCGAACACCTCCCGAAGCGCATCGGCCCACTCGCCGCTCGTGACTCCTGCCAGCGCCGCCTCGATCGAAACAGGCATGAGGTCATCCGAACCCTCGGCGGCGCGCCGCAACGCATCGAGGGCGTGCCGCACCGCCGCAGAATCCCTACCGGAGCGAAACTCGCGCAGACTCTCGATCTGCGCGGCCTCGTGTTCGGGATCAACCCTCTGGTAGGCAAGCTCGTCGAGGCCCTCGGTCAAAGGCGATGTCTCCGTCGTCGTGTACCGGTTCACCCCAACGACCACTCGTTCACCCGACTCGATCGCGCGCCGCCGTTCCGCATGCAGCGCGACAAGGCGCTCCTTCATGTAGCCCAACGCATCGACGGAGCCACCTCGCTCGAGTACACGTTCAAGCTCCTCCCCCGCGGCGCCGGCGATCTCCGCCGTCTTGGCCTCGATCACCTTTGAGCCCTCGAAGATGTCGCCGTGTTCGAGCAGGTCCGATTCGAACGCAAGGATCTGCTGCGCCCGCAGCGACCACTGCTGGTCCCAGGAGCGCGGCAGGCCGAGCGCTTCGTTCCATGCAGGAAGCTGAACGGCGCGCGCCCGGGCGTCCTTCGACTGCGTCACTCCCAGCATCTCGAGAAAGATGCGGTAGACATTGTTCTCCGGCTGCTGTGCGGTCAACCCCAGGGAGTTCACCTGCACTCCGTAGCGGAAGCGCCGGAACTTCGGATCGTCCACTCCGTAACGTTCGCGCGTGATCCGATCCCACAGCGCATAGAAGGCGCGCATTTTGCACGTCTCCTCAATGAACCGGATCCCCGCGTTACAGAAGAACGAGATCCGCCCGACCAACCGGGGAAAGTCATCCGCGTCGACCCGTCCCGTCGCGCGGACCGCGTCCAGAACGCAGATCGCGTTGGCGAGCGCGTACGCGACTTCGAGAACCGGATCGGCGCCCGCCTCTTGCAAGTGATAACTACAGACGTTGATCGGATTCCACTTCGGCGTTTCGTGCAGCGTCCATGTGATGAGGTCGCTCGTTAGCCGGATTGATGCCTCGGGGGGAAAGATGTAGGTGCCGCGCGAGAGGTACTCCTTCAGGATGTCGTTCTGGGTAGTTCCGGCGAGCGAGGCTCGCGGCGCGCCGTGCTCGTCGGCAACGGCCACATACAAAGCCAGCAACCACATGGCTGTGGCGTTGATCGTCATTGAGGTGTTCATCTCAGCCATCGGGATCCCGTCGAAGACTGTGCGCATGTCTCCGATGTGTCCGATGGGCACGCCGACCTTTCCCACCTCCCCGGCGGCCATCGGGTGATCCGAGTCGTACCCCGTTTGCGTGGGGAGGTCGAATGCGACGGAAAGTCCCGTTTGGCCTTTTGCCAGATTCGCTTTGAACCGGGCGTTTGTGGCGCCGGGAGTGGCGTAACCCGCGTACGTGCGGAACATCCACGGCCGATCCATGCAGGGATGTTAGTGCCCCTGACCGGTGGCTTGCGAGCACACTTGTTGCGCACACATATCTGGGGGCAGAGCGCGCAACATAGTGTGCTCGCTTAAGATCGGCGCCGTGAGCGATCGAATCGAGAAGGTCGGTGTCGTCGGCTGCGGCACGATGGGGTCGGGGATCTGCGAGGTCTCCGCCAGGGCCGGCTTCGACGTCGTCTTCCTCGAAACCGATCCCGAACAGGTCGCCGCGGGCCAGGAGCGGATAGCGCGCAGCGTCGAGCGTGCGGTGTCGAGGGGCAAGATGGAGCGACCCGACGCGGACGCTCTGCTCGCCCGCATCTCCTCGACGACCGAGGTCGGGGGACTCGTGGGTTGCGACGTCGTCTTCGAGGCGGTGCCGGAACACCTCGACCTGAAGCGAGACGTGTTTTCTCACCTCGACAAGGTGCTCGATCCGAAGGCGATCCTCGCGACGAATACATCGTCGCTGCCGGTAATCGACATGGCCGTTGCGACGGAGCGACCCGAGCGGGTGCTCGGCTTCCACTTCTTCAATCCAGCGCAGGTGATGCCGCTCGTCGAGCTCGTTCACACGGTGGCGACGGACGAAGATGTCCTAGCTTCGGCGCGCGAGTTCGCCGAACGACTCGGGAAATCTCCCGTTCCGTGTCGGGACCGGGCGGGGTTCATCGCCAACCTCCTGTTGTTCCCGTACCTCAACTCCGCGGTCCGGATGCTCGACGGAGGCTTTGCTACACGCGAGGACATCGATGCTGCGATGCAGCTTGGGTGCGGGCATCCGATGGGCCCGCTAGCCCTCCTCGACCTCATCGGTCTGGACTCCGCCTATGAGATCTGCGAGGCGCTGTGGCGCCAGTGGCGGGACAGCCAGGACGCGCCGGCGCCGCTGATAAAGCAGTACGTCACTGCGGGCTACCTCGGTCGCAAGACGGGCCGCGGCTTCTACCGCTACGAGGCGCCAGAGTCGTCCCAGATCGTCGACGGTGAAGGTGAGGAGGCCTCGTCCGACGGGTCCGAGTTTGGAGTCATCGGCATCGCCGGCACGGGGCAGATGGCGAGCGGGATCGCGGAGGTTGTTGCGGCGGCCGGACACGAAGTCGTCATGCTCGGCCGCAGCGAGGGATCAACCGAACGTGCGGCCGGCGCCATCGGGAAGAGCCTGGGCCGGCGCGTCGAGAAAGGCAAACTCGATCAGGCGGACGCGGATGCCATCCTCGGGCGTATCACCACGAGCGTGGATTCGGCCGACCTCGTCGCCGCCGACCTCGTCGTCGAAGCGATCGCGGAGGATCCGGATGCGAAGGCAGCGCTGTTCAAGGAGCTTGACGTTGCCACCAAACCCGAGGCGATCCTCGCGACGTCGACCTCGTCGTTGTCGGTAGTCGACCTCGCCGCAGCAACCGGCCGGCCCGATCGTGTCGTGGGACTTCACTTCTTCAATCCGGCGCAGGTGATGAAACTCGTCGAGGTCGTCCGCACCGTTGCGACGTCCGACGAAGTCGATGCACGCGTGGCCGGCTGGGTGCGCTCGATCGGAAAGCGTCCCGTACGGTGCCGGGACCGCGCCGGCTTCATCGTGAACTTCCTTTTGTTCCCGTACCTGAACGATGCCGTCCGGATGCACGAGGAGGGATACGGCGCGCCGGAAGACATCGACAGCGCGATGAAACTCGGCTGCGGGCACCCGATGGGGCCGTTCGAACTTATAGATATCGTGGGTCTCGATGTGACGTTCGCGATCCTCAACCGGCTACACGAAGAGTTCCGGGAGCGCCGCCACGCGCCGGCTCCGCTGCTCGAGCACATGGTGCGCGCGGGATACCTCGGCCGCAAGACCGGCCGCGGCTTCTACCACTACTCCTAGCGCGTTCCGATAGAAGTGCTACGCGTGGCGAGCAGCGTTCGCGTGGATTGCGGCGCTGATATATGCGGCGAGCCCCACGGCGACCCCGTCGTAGGTCGCCGTGAAACGGGGATCGGCCACGTACATGTGGCCGAGGCCGCGGTGGATCTCGTAGTTGCACTCGTAGAACCACCGGGAGATGTGGGCCCGGTGCTCTTCGGCGAGGTCCATCGCCACCTCCCCGGCCGGCTCGGCACCCGACGCCATCGCCTCGGCGAACCGTCGGGTGATGTCCCCGCTCTCGGCCTTGATCGTGATCCAGTCCTCTTTCGAGTACCGGGCGACGCGGCGCTGGGATTCCTTGTAGGCGTCCGAGTCCCCCCACCGCTCCTCGACCTCCTGGGCGTACTCGTCGGGGTTGAAGTCGCCGAAGACCTCGAACCGCTCCTCCGGCGTGAGCTGAATTCCCATCTTCTGTGCCTCCATTTCTCTCTCGATGACTGCCACCATCAATTCCAGGCGCCCGATGCGCTCCTTGAGGAGCTCGTGCTGCCGGCGCAGGTGCTCCGCGGCGCCGGCCTCGGGGTCGTCCAGGATGGCGGCTATCTCCTCGAGCGGAAAGCCGAGCTCCCGGTAGAACAGGATCTGCTGCAGGCGCTCCAAGTCGGAGTCCTGGTAGCTCCGATAGCCGGCCCCAGTGCGTCCACTGGGCCTCAGAAGCCCGATCTCGTCGTAGTGGTGCAACGTCCGGATCGTCACTCCAGAGAGCCGGGCCACCTGTCCCACCGTGAAGACCGTCGCTTCCCTCTTCATGCGGACCAACGTAGACCCTCACGTTGGGTGAGGGTCAAGCCCGGCCACCCCCGCGAAATGCTCGATTTCCTTGACCGCGTTCAATCGCACGCCATAACGTGCGGGCCGATGCTGGAGCGGACGAAATGGGGCGCCGGCGCGCGGGGCCGGCGACGTCGATGGGCGGTGGCCACGCTGCTCGCAGCCGCCACGGTGGCTGCGCTGGTCCCGGTTTCGGCGGAAGCACAGAAGACGGGCGGCTGGACTCGGAAGAGGAAGCTCGCGCCGGGTGTCGTCTTCACGAAGATCAAAGATCCCAAAGGCCCGTGGCGGATCTTTATCCTATCCGTCCGCCCGGACAAGGCCGCCACGATCGATACGGTTCTCGCCGGCGATCAGCTGGCAGGATTCGAGCGAACCAGCTCGATGTCCGGGCGGTCGGGAGCGATCGCTGCTTTCAACGGTGACTACGCCACCGGGGTCGGCCGTCCGGTCCACACGTTTGCGCGCGATGGTTTCCTGGATCAGTCGGAGACTTCGTGGGGTCGCAACTTTTCGATGGACGCCGGGAAGACTGCGTCATACATGGGACATCCCCAGCTCGTTGCGACGTTACGGGACACAGTCACCGGACTCGTTACTTCCATCAAACGTGTCAACAACGGCGCGCCGGGGTCCAAACAGGTGAACATGTACACGCCGGCCGGGCGCGACATCGAGCTTCCACCAAAATTCGCGTGTTCGGCCCGGCTTTATCCGATTGAGAGACCGCGCCTGAACGAGGGCGGGACGGGGATCGAGTCGTTCCACACAGTCGACACCGTGAAGTGCAGGAACCGGCGACTTGGCCGACAAGGTGGTGTTGTCGTCGCGACCCCAATAAACGGCAATCGAGCTGGAGAGATTTCGCAGATCGTGCCCGGACAACAGGTTGCGTTGTCGTGGTCGCTGGGATGGCCCGGCGTGTTCGACACAATCGGCGGCAACCCGGTGATCGTCAGTGACGGTCGGATCGTATGGGAGGACGTCAACGGGAACACGCCGTTCCACAACCGCAATCCGAGAACCGGCGTAGGCGTTACGGTCGATGGACGTGTGCTCCTCATCGCAGTCGATGGGCGGCAGCCCGGCTACAGCAAGGGAATGACGCTCCGGCAGTTCGCCCGGCTTTTCCAAAACAACGGCGCAGTCGACGCCCTCAACTTGGACGGCGGCGGCTCCACCACCGTGGTCATCAACGGCAAGATAAAGAACCGCCCCTCGGACGGCCACGAGCGATCCGTGTCGTCGGCGCTGGTAGTCCTGCCCGGCCCGGATCCGGGCGAGCAGGCCCCTCAAGCCTCCGAGAGCACCGTGGGTGGTGCAGGTGCGGGCGCGTGGAGCGACGCGTCGACCGACCCCGGCTCCACCGGCGGCCTGGCCGCCTATCTCCGCGCCGAGACCGGCCGGGTGCCGCGATCCCTGCGCGCGGCCGAACGGGCCTTTACCGCGGACTAACCCGCGAACCGTTCGCGCTCATTCATCGGATTCCGCAGTTGAGCGCGAACAGTTCGGAAATCAGCGGGCGTCGCCGCGGCCTGCACGGCCGGGGTACTCACGGCCTCCGAACGCGAACCGAGTGGACAGACGCCACGCGTCCTCGACCGAAAAACGATCGCGGTAGTCGAACATCCCGAGGCGGCGGCCCTGCGCGCGTCCGGCGCGCCGCCAGATCGAGGGAGTTGCCGCGGAGCGCTGCCCCTCAACGTGTTGTTCCAGGGCGCGCCGAAGGACTCTCAGTTCCGACTCCGTCGGTTTGCCGTCGACCGAGACGAGTTCCAGGCGGCGCTTCTTCTCGTTCATAGCTCGATCACAGCGGAATGTTCCCGTGTTTGCGCTGCGGGATCATCTCCCGTTTGGATCGCAACATCTCCAGTGACTGCACCAGCCGGCGGCGCGTGTCCTGCGGCTCGATAACGTCGTCGATGTAGCCGCGTTCGGCGGCGATGTAGGGATTGGAGAAACGTTCCTCGTAGTCCGATATGAGCTCGCCGCGTTTCGCTGCTGGGTCCTCGGCCGCGGCGATCGTCCTGCGGTGGATGACGTTGACGGCGCCCTCGGCGCCCATCACCGCGATCTGCGCGGTAGGCCATCCGAAACAGATGTCCGCACGGATGTGCTTGGAGTTCATGACCACATACGCACCCCCGTACGCCTTGCGGGTTATCACGGTCATACGCGGAACTGTGGCCTCGCTGAACGCGTAGAGAAGTTTGGCGCCGTGCCGGATGATTCCCGTGTACTCCTGCTCGGTGCCCGGCAGGAAGCCGGGAACGTCGACGAATGCGATCAGGGGGATGTTGAACGCGTCGCAGAAACGAACGAAGCGCGCGCCCTTCGTGGACGAAGTGATGTCGAGCGTTCCGGCGAGCACCTGCGGCTGGTTTGCCACTATTCCCACGGGATGACCCGCGAGGCGGGCGAGGCCGCAGATGATGTTGCGAGCCCAGTGTGAATGAACCTCGAAGAACTCGCCGTCGTCGAACACTGAAGCGATGATCTCGTGCATGTCGTAGGGCTTGTTCGGCGAGTCGGGAATAAGGTCGACGAGATCGTCGCATTCCCGCATGGGATCGTCGGTCGGCGGGAAGTAAGGGGCCGACTCAAAGTTGTTCGAGGGCAGGAACGACAGCAGATAGCGGATCTGCTCGAGACAGTCATCGTCATCGCCCGCCACGAAGTGTGAGACGCCCGACTTCGACGCATGGCTCATAGCACCACCGAGCTCCTCCTGCGTCACGCTCTCCCCGGTCACCGCCTTGATGACATCGGGACCGGTAATGAACATGTGTGACGTTCCGGTAACCATGAACACGAAGTCGGTAATTGCAGGCGAATATACGGCGCCGCCGGCGCACGGCCCCATGATCGCGGAGATCTGTGGGATCACTCCGGAGCACCGGACGTTGCGGTCGAAGATGTAGCCGTAGCCCGCGAGTGATGACGCCCCCTCCTGAATCCTCGCTCCCCCCGAATCGTTGAGTCCGATGACCGGCGCGCCGGTCTCGAGGGCCAGGTCCATGATCTTGCAGATCTTCTCGGCCATAACCTCGCCGAGCGACCCGCCGAAGCGGGTGAAGTCCTGCGCGAACGCGAAGACCTTCCGGCCGTTCACCGTGCCCCATCCCGTGACGACCGCGTCGCCGTACGGGCGGCGGTCCTCGATCCCGAATCCATGCGCTCGGTGCCGGACAAGGGCGTCGGTCTCGACGAAACTTCCGGGGTCGAGGAAATGCTCTATTCGTTCGCGGGCCGTGAGTTTGCCGCGCTCGTGCTGCCGCTGGATGGCTTCCTCGGCGTCTCCGACCATCGCCTTCTGTTTGAGCCCCCGGAGCTCGTCGAGCCGCTCGGAGATGCTCTTAGGGGCCCGCGTTCGGCCTGCGGCGGAGCCCTCCTGAGGTGCAGGTTGTTGTTGAGTTGCCATGGCCGGAGTCTAGTCCGCGATTTGCCTGAGGGGACCTCAGGCACAAGGGGCAGCGGCCCTCGGCGTCGAACTGACATCCATGAGATCCGTCGCAGCGTCGTTCGGCGCGCCCGTTAGGGCACTGCTCCGCGCATTCGGGCGATTACAAGAACGCCGGAGGCTGGCGCGATCGGCGCGCCGGTTCTCGCTGCGGACGGGTGCGATGGTGGAGGAGCAGCTCTCGTTTGCGGCGACCCTGGTTCGGGCCGGCGAGGTCGGTGCGGCGCGCCGGCTGATCGAAGAGGTCAAACACGATCTGCTGCTCGAGGGGAACGCCCTGGTCCACTTGGTGGAGGAGCTCGGTGGCGGGGTGGAGCCGGTAGCGGACCGGCGGTGCAGCCGGCTCAGTACGGTTCGAAGTGGCTGGCGCCGTCCACCATTCCGCCGACCAGCCGCACCGGCTCAACGTGCACGGAGCCGGCGTCCTCAGTGACCGTGCCGATTCGCTGGGCCCGGTATCCCTGCGCCCGTACCGCGGCAAGGGCCGCCTCGGCCTCGTCGGGATGGACCACGACGACGAGACCAATGCCCATGTTGAACACCCGATACATCTCGGCGGCGGGGATCTCACTCGCTTCCTGTATGAGACCGAAGATCGGCGGCGGACTCGGAAGTTCTTCCACCCTGTAACCGACCGGGGCCTCGAGGCGGCACAGATTTGCGAAACCGTCGCTGGTTATGTGCACCAGGCCCTGGGTGGCGATCCCGGCGCTCCACATGGCCGTCGCAGCACGCACGTAGATCTCCGTGGGCTCGAGAAGTTCGTCGCCGAGGGCGCGTCCGAGGCGGGGGATCTCATCGCCCAGCCGATAACCGGCGCGCTCGAGGAGGGCCCTGCGCGCAAGAGTGAGTCCGTTCGAGTGGATCCCCGACGAATGGAGACCGATGAGTACGTCCCCGGGCTCCACGTCCGCTCCGGTGACGATGCGGTCGGGGTGCACTACACCAATGCACGTCCCCACCAGGTCGAAGGCACGTTCGTCTCCGGCGACCTTGCCGTCGGAACCGATAACCTCCGGGAGCTGCGCCAGCTCGCCTCCGGGAATCGCGATACCGGCTTCCTTCGCTGCCGCCCCAAGCCCTCGCAGGATCTCGTCGGCGCGCCGGGGGTGGAGGGTGTGGACGCCCAGGTAGTCGACCATCGCGATCGGGCGTGCGCCCACACAAATGACGTCGTTGACGTTCATCGCTACGCAGTCGAAGCCGACGGTGTCGTAACGGTCGAGCGCCGCCGCCACTATTGTCTTCGACCCAACGCCGTCGGTCGTGATCGCTATCGCCAGGTCATCCGAAACCTTGACGGCACTGGCATAGCCCCCGAATGAGGTCAGAACCTCACCGTCCTGCGGGAGGCCGAGTGTGGGACCGAGATGACGGACCACCGAGGACAGCGCGTCGCTCTGTCTCTGCACGCCTGCCTGCTCGTACGTGCTCACGAGGCGACCCTAGCCCATGGGCTCCTGCGGTCCAAGGGTTGCAGCCTCCCGGTGCCGAGCGCCGGCGCGTCCGGGAAGCCTCAGGGCTGCCACGAAGACCAGCGCGGCGGGCAGGGCTCCTGCGACGTAACCCAGTTCGAAGCCGCCGCGCTCCGATATCAATCCGATTGCCGTCGGGGCCGTCAGGTAACCGAGGTCGCCCGCCATCTGGTTGACGCCCACCGCGGCCCCGGACCCCTCTCGGGGGATCGAATCGGCGAGCAGTCCCCCCGCCGCCGCGCCTCCAGCGGCGATTCCTCCTCCGACGGCGATCATCAGCGGGTAGTACGCCCATGCAATTCCCGAATCGAGTTGGCCGAGAAGAGCGGTTGCCGCGGCGGTCACGGCCAGAGACGGGAGCAGTACGGCGCGCCGCCCGAATCGGTCCGCCGCCCGGCCGGCGAAGATCAGAGTGATGATCTCTCCGACGGCGAGCATCGTGACCGCAAGCCCGATCTGGCTCGCGGTCAACACCAGCTCCTGCTCTGCGAACACAGGGCCCACCGTCTGCAGCGGTCCCGAGATCGTCCACCATCCGACGAGCGTGGCCAGCAGGGCGACGACGTAGCGGACGTCGCCGAGCATCGGGCGCGCCGCCCGCAGGGCCTCCAGGGGAGACCGTCGCACGCGCGGGCGCTCGTGGCCGTCCCCCTCCGCCATGACGATCCAAGCGATCACGCTCGCGATCAACAGGCCAGTTGCATAGAAGTGAAACGGGGCCGCGAGTCCGAACCTCCCGGCCACCAGTCCTCCAAGAGCCGGTCCGGCGCCGATGCCGACAAGGAAGGAGGCTCGGAACGCCCCGGTGGCGCGTCCCATCGCCTCGGGCTCGATAATTCGCAGGATCCGGTTGTTTAGACCGGCGATGAACAAAGCCGAGCCGGCGCCGCCTATTCCTCGTGCGACCACCAGCTGCGGGAAGCTCTGCGCAAAACCGGCTGCGTACGAAGACCCGGCCACGATGAGAAGCCCCGCGATGGTGCAGGCGCGCTCCCCGAACCGGTCCACCACCAGCCCGCCGACGAGTCCGAACGAGAACCGCGTCGAGCCAAAGACGAACTGGATCAAGCCAATGACCGCCAGTCCCACGCCGAAGGATTTCGCGTATAGGGGGAGTACCGGAATGACCATCCCAAAGCCAAGCGCGACGGTGATCGAGATCGCCATCAGGTTGCGGAACTCCGGCCTCCGCCACGGCGAGGTACCGGCGAGGTCCTCCGTCGTCGGCTCTGTCACGGAAGGCACAACTTATGAGGCACCCGCGTCATTCCTACGCGTGATCGGAGCGCTGGACGAGTTCGACGAGGACGCCGTGATTGCCCTTGGGGTGAACGAAGGCGACCAAATGTCCTCCGCCCCCGCGCCGTGCCTGATCGTCGATGAGGGTAGCTCCCGCGGACTCGAGCTGAGCGAGACTCGCCGCCACGTCGTCGACTTCGTAGGCGATGTGGTGCAAACCTTCACCGCGCCGCTCGATGAATTTGGCCACCGTGCTGGTTTCTGCAGTCGGGGCGATGAGCTGGAGAAACGAATCACCGAGCGGGAGCATCGCCTCCTCGATGCCGTCGCTCTCGACGCGCTCCCGATGGCTCACCTCGAGGCCCCACACGTCTTTGTAGAACGCGAGCGCCGCTTCCATGTCGGCAACGGCCAGTGCGACGTGTTGGATCTTGCTCAGCATGAGTCCGATCCTAGTGGGGCGCCTAGAATGGCGAGGAACCCACCACCATCAGCCAGGAGATGATCGGACATGGCTTCCTCCGTGATCGTTTCTGCAGGTCGCACGGCCATCGGCAAGTTTGGAGGCGCGGTATCGACCCTGCCGGCCGTGGAACTCGGCGCCCATGCGATCAGGGGAGCCCTCGAAAGGGGAGGGCTCTCGGGCGAGCAAATCGACTACGTGATCATGGGTCAGGTGCTGCAGGCGGGCACGGGCCAGATCACCGCCCGCCAGGCCGCGGTCGGAGCCGGCATTCCAAAGAGCGTGCCGGCCATCACGATCAACAAGGTCTGCCTGTCGGGTCTGAACGCCATCGCTCTGGCCGATCAGCTCATTCGGGCGGGGGAGGTCTCGGCCGTTGTGGCCGGCGGGATGGAGTCGATGGACCAGGCCCCCTACCTGCTGCCCAAGGCGCGCACGGGCTACCGCATGGGCGACGGCCAGCTCGTGGACTCGATGATCTACGACGGGCTGTGGGACGCCTTCAACCACAGGCACATGGGCGACCAGTCCGACGACGTGAACAAGGAGTTCTCCATCGCACGGACCGAGCAGGACGAATGGGCGGCGCGTTCGCATCAGCGCGCTCATGCCGCAACGGTTGACGGCCGCTTCGCGGAGGAGATCGTTCCCCTCGAGATCCCTCAGCGCAAAGGCGATCCGATCACGTTCAAGACTGATGAGGGGATCCGCGCAGACGCAACTGCCGAATCGCTCGGCGCTCTCAAGCCCGTATTCCAGTCGGATGGCACCATCACCGCGGGCAACGCGTCTCAGATTTCCAACGGCGGCGCGGCGGTCGTGGTGATGAGCCGGGAGCGCGCCGAGGAGCTCGGAGTCGAGCCGATCGCCGAGATCGTTGCCCACGGCATGTCCGCCGACGAGCCGCCCTATCTCCACACGGTTCCGGCAATGGCGATCACCGCTGCGCTCAAGAAGGCCGGCGCGTCGCCCACCGATCTCGACCTAATCGAGATCAACGAAGCGTTTGCAGCCGTCGCGCTCCACTCGACGCGGATGCTGTTCGACGGCAACGGCGCGGCCGAGGAAAAGGTCAACGTCAACGGCGGCGCGGTTGCATTGGGGCATCCGATCGGCTGTACCGGAGCGCGCCTCACGGTGACGCTGCTGCACGAACTGCGCCGGCGCGGCGGCGGCCTCGGTGTGGCGGCTCTGTGCGGCGGAGGCGGCCAGGGCGACGCCGTGATTTTCCGGGTCTAAAGGCGACCTGTCTGCGTTTATTCATTGAAATCCGCAATTAACCGCAGACGGTTCGGCTAAGGGAGGCCCTCCGTTGAGAAGCGGGCGAACGGTTTGCCCTTGGGCGGCACGGCGCGCACTTTCAACTCGGTCTCCGTGGCAGTGATGTAGAGGAAATGGTGCCGGGAGCGGCATTTCGCCGTGAACCACGCTTTGCCGCACTCGTAGGGCCAGGCTCCGCCGCCGCCGGTTACGGCATACCTAAGTCCCTTGAGCGGCTTGCTGACCGAATACAAGTGATCGTGGCCGTTAAGAACCAGATCGACGCCCCGCTTCCGGAACAGCCGCGGCATCCAATCTGAGAAGCCGGGCGTCGGGCCGTGCGGTCCAGGCGAGTAAACCGGATGGTGGAAGACGACGATCGTCCAGACGTCGCCCTCCTCCGCAATCGTCTTCCTGCGCAGCCACTTCTTTCGAATCTTGTTTGAGTTCGCGATAACGAATCGCACTCCGGATTCCCGCACGACGTAGTTGCGTCGTTTCATTCCGAATGCCGGCTCCTCGAGCTCAGGTTTTCCGCTTTCGGTCAGGACGTCGTGATTGCCGAGGCTGGAGCGGAAGCGCACTCCCGCACTCAGGAGGCAGTCGAAGGGCGTGAAGAAGTTGTCCTCGAAATACTTGGGCGCGCCGTCGGGGTAGATGTTGTCTCCGGTTGTGATCACGAGGTCGAACGGGTGTGACTCGCGGTACTTGCACATCCGGGCGGCGATCCGGTCCTCGAAGTCGAGCCCCGAGCCCCAGTCGCCGATAACGGCAAAACTCAGCAGGTGTTCGTCTGGCTCTTGTGCTCGATCGGCGGCGCCGATCGAAGCCGCTAGCAGCAAGACAACTAGGCTGATCACGCCGCCATTTTCCCCGGTTCCCCGACCTGTTCGCGACCACTCACGCATACCGTGAGTCAGCGCGAACAGTTCGGCGCGGGATTCAGTCTCCGAGGTGGCGGAACGCCTCGATGGCGTCGATGTGGCGCGCCCGCAGCTCTGGGTTGGTGACGCCCATGCCGTCCTCCGGCGCCAGGACCCGGATCCCGATCTTTCCGTGATGCAGGTTGCGGTGCACCTGGTAGGCCGCCTCGCCGGTCTCTTCAAGAGGGAAGGTGCGCGACAAGATGGGGTGGATCTTCCCCAGGCAGGCCAAGCGGTTCGCCTCCCACGCTTCTTTGTAGTTGGCGAAGTGTGACCCGATGATGCTCTTCAGGTTCATCCACAGATAGCGGTTGTCGTAGGTGTGCTCGTAGCCCGACGTCGACGCACAAGTGACGATCTTTCCGCCGCGTTTCGCCACGAAGACGCTCGCTCCGAATGTGCTTCGACCCGGGTGCTCGAAGACGATGTCTGGATCCTCGCCGGCGAGCTCGCGGATGCGTTTACCGAAGCGTCGCCACTCGGACTGATCGGCGACCTCACCGTCCCAGAATCGATAGTTGTCGGCGCGCCGGTCGATCACGTGCTCGACCCCGATCGAATTGAGGAGCTTCACTTTGTCCTCAGACGACACGACACCCACCGGGATCCCGCCACCGTTCATCACGTACTGACACGCAAACCCGCCCAGACCGCCGGAGGCTCCCCATACGAGAACAACATCTCCTTGCTTCATCTGCGCGCCGTTCGACGAGACGAGCATCCTGTAGGCGGTCGACGAGACGAGGCCCAAACAGGCCGCCTCCTCCCACGTGAGGTGCTCCGGTTTGGGCATGAGCTGGTTCGACTTGACCATGGCGATCTCGGCAAGTCCGCCGAAGTTCGTCTCGAAGCCCCAGATACGCTGCTCTGGGTCGAGCATGGAGTCGTCGTGGCCTGTGGGTGCCTCCATGTCGACGTAGTTGCAGTGGACCGTCACCCTGTCGCCCGGTTTCCAGCGCGTCACGCCGGGCCCGGTCCGCAGAACGACGCCGGAGGCATCCGAGCCGACGATGTGGTAGTCGAGGTCGTGGCGCGCCCCGAGTTCGCTTTCTCGGCCGAACCGCTTGAGGAACTTGAACGTTGAAATGGGCTCGAAGATCGAGGTCCATACCGTGTTGAAGTTGATCGCCGAGGCCATAACCGCTACAAGGCATTCGTTCGGGCCGAGCGGCGGCAGCGGCACGTCCTCGACGTGGAGCGCCTTGCGTGGGTCCTTGACGGCCGTTTCGAGTCCCTGGAACATCGTCTGCTCGTCCTTGTGCGTCACCGCGGCAACGATGTGATCCGGAAGCTCTAGCGCTCCGATCTCGTCGCCTGGAGCACCCTCGAGCACGGCCGTTCTGATCCCCTCGATGGTTCCAGCCACTCTGCCTCCAAGTCTTCTCGGCTCGCCCGGACCATAACGCGGTGGGCCGGGCGACCCGACCCTAACGAACACACTCGTTGCACCAGTCGTTTGTCGAGCGTTGAGCGTGCAACAAGTGTCTTCGCAGACTGTTACCCGGTTACCATGCGGTTATGGAGGGTCTCAGCTTTTCCTTCACCGAGGAGCAGGATGCTTTCCGCCTCTCGGTGCGCCAGCTGGCGGAGGACAAGATCGCCCCACGTGCCGCCGAGATCGACGCCGCCGACGAGTACCCGTGGGACATCGACGACCTCCTGGTCAAGGCCGGGTTCGCCGGTGTGTCGTACCCGGAGGAGCACGGCGGTGCCGGCGGAGGGGCCGTAGAGCTCTGCATTCTCGTAGAAGAGCTTTCCCGGGCGTCTGCCGGCGTGGCATTGATCCCCGCGGTGAACAAGCTGGGCGCCATTCCCGTCCTTCTGGCGGGCTCTGACGAGCAGAAGCGGCTCGTGTGTGAGGGGATCACGGAGGGAACCCACCGAATGTCGTATTGCCTGACCGAGCCGGGCTCTGGCTCGGATGCGGCGGCGATGCGGAGCAGGGCGGTGCCGGACGGGGACGATTGGGTGATAACCGGCTCGAAAAGGTTCATTACCGGTGCGGGAGCGGCCGATCTCTACACCTACTTTGCGGTTACCGATCCCGAGGGAGAAAAGGGACGCAACATCACAGCGTTCCTCGTCGCCAAGGATTCCCCAGGCTTCTCTCTCGGCCGCAAGGAAGACAAGATGGGTATCCGTGGATCACCGACACGTGAAGTGATCCTGGAGGAGTGCCGCGTCCCGGCCTCGCACGTCATCGGTGACGTGAACGGGGGTTTTCAGATCGCAATGAGGACGCTCGACTTCTCGCGACCGACCATCGCCGCACAAGCGCTCGGCATCGCTCAGGGGGCATTTGATTTTGCGGTTGGGTATTGCTCGGAGCGAAAGCAGTTCGGGAAGCCCGTGTCGGCGTTCCAAGGGATGCAGTTCATGTTCGCGGACATGGCAATGAAGATCGAGACGGCGCGCCTGGCTGTGTATCGAGCCGCCAAGGCGGTCGACGACAACGAGCCCAACGTCTCCTACTGGGCGGCCATCGCAAAGTGTTACGCCTCCGATGTCGCGATGTCGGTGACGACTGATTGCGTACAAGCGCTCGGCGGCTACGGTTATGTCCGCGAGTACCCGGTGGAACGTTTCATGCGCGACGCAAAGATCACACAGATCTATGAGGGGACGAATCAGATACAACGAGTGGTCATCGCTCGCAAAGTTTTCGGCAGGTAGAAATGAGTACTCGCATTGATTTGCCTCCACCGCCGGTAGTTCTCGATCGCGGTGGTGGAGGATCCGGCTGGGTGAAGCTGGCCAAAGCGACCGACGACATCGACGCGCACCTGTTGATCGGACGTTTGAACGAGGCCGGCATCGAGACGATGGCGGTCAAGGATCGCTCCGAACCCGGCACGTGGATGTTCCTCGGTGGATCCAATCCCTGGGCACCGGTTGTGATCATGGTTCGCCCGCTTCAGCTGGAGGATGCGCGCCTCGTCCTGGCGGAGATCTCGTACGACGCGCCGGCCGTCGAGCCGTCGGTCGCCAGAACGCCGAAGAAGGGGTGGAGATTGCCGGTCGTTTGGTGGGTCACGGCGTTGATCCTGGGAGTCCTGCTGTCCTTCCTCGCTCTCCTTCAGGTTGCCCAATCCTTTCCCGCGTGTAAGGCGCTTCCGTTCTGCTCCGAGTCAGAGGCGCGGCCCTGAGGGGTAGGCCTGTGCCTCGACCAGCAATGTCGGTAGGGTTCAGTGGGCGAAAAAGCTGCGCCTGGCTGCGTTCTCGGTCGGGCACGTACGCTCCTGGTACGTACCCTCCCTGCGGCCTTGCCAGGCTTGTTTTTCGCGCCGCAGAACCTCGCAAACATCACTGGCCGAGGCACGTAGTTGTGGAGATCCTGCGAAGGCCGGCCGCTAGAGACGCGACCGGCTCGATAATCGCCATCTATGCGTAATCCCTTCCGCAGGCGGAAAGGCCGGCATCTGTCCCCGGACCAGGTCACGGGGCTAATCCGCAGTGTGCGGGTGAAGGAGCGCCGCCGTCTGGGGTGGCTCCGGAAGAAGTGGGTGGTCATCCCCTCCATCATCGTTTTGATCCTCGGCGCCGTAGGCGGCTACGGGCTCTGGTACTACTACTCGTTGCAGGGCGACATCCAAGAACCCATCGACGAGGTGGTGCCTCAGAAGGATCCGGAGGAGCCGTTCACTGCGCTGCTCGTCGGCTCCGATTCGCGCGAGGGATTGACCGAAGAGGAACAGGATGATCTCGGCGCGCAGGATGTAGAGGCCGACGGCACCGTCATCTCGGGTGAGCGCGCCGATACCCTCATTGTTGCGCGCATCGATCCGGCCAACAACAGAGTCACAATGGTGCAGTTCCCACGCGACCTCTACGTTCCGATTTCGGGCGGGGGGAGCAACAAGATCAACTCCGCGCTCCTCGACGGAAAAGGCGAGCTCGTCCAGACGGTTGAGGACCTTACCGGCCTCGACATCAACGTTTACGTTCAGGTGAACATCGCCGGATTCCGCGATCTCGTCGATGCGATCGATGGCGTCGACGTGTGCATCCCGGAACCGATTCCATTCGATTCCGCTACCGGTATCGAGGTCACCGAGGAAGAGGTTGGGATGGTTCACTTTGGCGGTGAGCGGGCACTTCGTTTCGTTCGGTCCCGCAAGGTCTTCGGCGAGGGTGACTTTGCTCGCATCCAGAACCAGCAGAAGTTCCTATCGGCTGCAGTGAACAAGGTCACGTCGGTGGGTACGTTCCTTAGCTTCAGCAAGCTGCTGAGCATCAAACGCGCCGCCGGGAAGAACCTCAAGGTAGACAGCAATACCGACCTTCGAGAGCTCTACAACCTCATGAAGAGGTTCAGGGAATTCGACCCGGAGAACTACGAAGCCTACACCGCGCCTAATCTCGGCACTGGCTCAAACGAAGTGGGGTCGGTCGTCATTCCGGACGACGCGGCGCTCGCGGCGATGTTTCACGCGATGGGGAACAATGAGTCTCCCAAGGATGCGGGCAACATTCCAAACGATGTAGACCCAGCTTCCATCCGGGTGGGCGTCTACAACGGGACGAATCCCGAGGAGACCGTCGCCGGACCTGCATCCGAGGAACTCGAGGAGGCCATTGCCATCGACGGGAGTACGGTGAACGTCGTCGAAGTGGCGAATGCCCAGCGCTACAACTACCGAAAGACCGTCGTTCAGTACGAAAGCGATGCGCGCCAGGAGGCGGAACTCGTCGCCGCGGCAATCCCCGGTTCCAAGCTGAAGGAGGGCGACACGCCGATCGGCATCGATGTAGCGGTCACCGTGGGGAAGAAGTTCGAGGTGCAGCGTCTCGTCGACATCATTCCGATCGATCTTCCGAAACCCGGCGAGCTGCCTGCGGTCTGCCGGTGACGTCGATCTCACACCGTTTTCGGCCGGCACGAGCGGAGCCGTCGGGTGCGTTGGTGTTGTTTCACGGCCGCGGGGCGGACGAGAACGACCTCTGGCCGCTGTTCGACGTCCTCGATCCGGATGGCCGGCTTGTGGGCGCGTGCCCGCGCGGTCCATTGAGCGAGCCGCCCGGCGGAGCGCACTGGTACAGGCTGCATCGCGTCGGCGCGCCGGATCCGCCCACCTTCAAAGAGACGTTTGCGGCGGTTGAGTCGTGGCTCGATGGTTTCGGGCGGGAGACGGGGGTGCCGCTGTCACGCACCGTGCTCGGCGGCTTCTCCCAGGGCGCTGTGATGGCGTACTCGCTGTCGCTGGGGGAGGGGCGGCCACAGCCGGCGGGCTTGATGGCGTTCAGCGGCTTCATGCCGGCTGTTCCGGATTTCAAGCTCGATCTGAACGATCGGTCGGGCTTCCCGGTGGTTATCGGCCACGGCACCTTTGACTCGGTGATCGGCGTCGACTTCTCGCGCGCCGCTCGGAGCGCGCTGGAGGCTGCCGGCGCCGAGATCACCTACCGGGAGTCGCCGATGCCACACACAATCGATCCGGCGTTCTTGGATGAAGTGCGGGAGTGGCTGG
>DASQUP010000228.1:0-12481 GCA_035641235.1 Actinomycetota bacterium | reverse complement strand
GCGCGATGCGGCCGACCGTGGCTTCCATGCAGTAGTCGCTTTCGGAGGAGACGGAACGATCAACGAGGCAGCTCAGGGCCTCGTGTCGACGGACGTAGCACTCGGCATCCTGCCGGGAGGGAGCACCAACGTGATGGCGCGCTCACTCGGACTTCCAGCCGATCCGATCGACGCCACGGCACTCCTCGCGGCTCACCTGAAGTCGTCGAAAACGCGGAGGATCAACGTCGGGCGTGCGGACGGCAGGTTCTTCCTCTTCTCCGCAGGCATGGGCCTCGATGCCGAGGTCGTCAGACGGGTTGAGGCCGATCCTGAAGGCAAGCGGGAACGCGGCGAGTGGTTGTGGCTCTCCCAGGCGCTGCGAGCCGGGATCGGCCACTATCGGGGCGCAGACCCAACCATCACGCTGGAGGTAGACGGACACGAGCCGCGGCGGGTCGTACTGGTTGTCTGCTGTAACGGCCGCCCATTCACGTACTTCAGGCGATGGGCCGTTGATGCCTGTCCGGGAGCCGACCTCGACAAGGGTCTGGATGTGCTCGGCTTCGGACGGATTCGCGGCGCGGCGATCCCGCGGCTGGCCTATTCCCTCTTCGTGAGCCGCTCCCATGTTCGGTGGAGGAGCGCGGCTTACCACCACGACCTGGCGAGCGCCCGGGTGACTGCCGACCACCCGTTGCCGGTGCAGGTGGACGGGGACTACATCGGAGAGCGGACCGACCTCGAGCTTGGCCTCGTTCCCGACGCCCTGAACATAGTGATCTGAACCGACTTCAACACGAGATGCCAATTCGGCGCGCCGGCACCTCTCGCATGGGGGCAAAGGGCCAGTTTTGCCTTAACCTTGGAACCTACGCTTGTGAAGGAGCTGATCTGAATGCCCATGCCCACCCAGGAACAGATCTCGGAGGTCCTCGGTCAGATCCAGGACCCCGAGCTGCACCGGGGCCTGAACGACCTCAACATGGTTCGGAACATCGCCATCGAGGACCGCCGTGTTTCCGTTCTAGTGGCCCTCACGATTCCGGGCTGCCCCCTGAAGTCGTTCTTCCAGGAGGTCATTCCCGCCAAACTGATCGAGTCGTACCCGGACATCGAAAACGTCGCCGTCGAGCTCACCTCGATGACCGAGGAGGAGCGCCAGGCCGTGATCGGCGGCGTCCGCAAGGAGTCGCCTGCCCCGTTCGCACGCTCGGACTCGCCGACCCAGGTCATCGCCGTCGGGTCCGGAAAGGGCGGCGTCGGCAAGTCGACCACAACGGTGAATCTCGCCGCCTCGCTCTCAAAGCTCGGGCACACCGTCGGCCTGCTCGATGCCGACGTGTGGGGTTTCTCCATCCCTCGGATGCTCGGCGTGCACGAGCGCCCCACCGTCGTCGACGACATGATCATGCCGCCCGAGATGTTCGGCGTGAAGATCGTCTCAATCGGACTGTTCACCACCGAGGACAACCCCGTCGTGTGGCGCGGGCCGATGCTGCACAAGGCCCTCCAGCAGTTCCTGACGGACGTCCACTGGGACGAACCCGAGTACCTACTGGTGGACCTTCCGCCGGGCACGGGTGACGTCTCGATCTCGATCGCCCAGTTCCTCCCAGGCGCGTCGATGGTGATCGTGACCACGCCACAAGCGGTGGCAGAGAAGGTCGCGCAGCGGGCGGGCTTCATGGCGGAGAAGACGGGACTCCGCGTCGCCGGCGTCGTCGAAAACATGTCGTACTTCCGCGGGGACGACGGCAAGGTCTACAACATCTTCGGGGAGGGCGGTGGCGCGGCCCTCGCCGAGCGCCTCCGGGTCCCGCTCCTCGGCGAGATCCCCATCGATCCCGACCTACGCAAGTTCGCCGACTCCGGCGCGCCGATCGTGCTGCAGAACCCCGATTCCGAGGTGGCGCAGAAGCTCGACGAATCGGCCAAAGAGCTTGTGAACCTGCTGCCCCCGAAACCCAAACCAGCGAAACGCATCAACCTGCCGCTCATGTCCGGCGCCATGGGAGGACACGGCCATGAGCATCACCACCATCACCATTAGAGGAAGGTTCCGACCATGGCGTCGACGCCGACGACTCTTTCGCTCGAATTCGTGGATCGCGTCGGGGGGAGTGTCGACGCGGTGGGGGCCGAAGAGCGTGCGGCGTCGCTTGCGAAGCGCTCTATCAAGAAGGAATCGAAGCTCTGGGCGCTCGAGCTGGCGATTCGCTGCTGCGATCTCACCACGCTCGAAGGCGTTGACTCGCCGGGCAAGGTCCGCCAGCTCGCGACGAAGGCGAAGCGGCCCAACCCGGCGGATCCTTCGATCCCGTCGGTAGCGGCCCTCTGCATTTATCCGCGCCTCGTCCCGACCGCCGTGGAGGTGCTGCAGGGATCGGGCGTCCATATCGCATCCGTCGCCACTGCTTTCCCCTCCGGGCAGTCGAGCCTCGAGGTTCGCCTCCAGGAGATCCGGGACGCCGTCGCGGCAGGAGCCGACGAGGTCGACATCGTCATCAGCCGCGGGGCGTTTATGGCGGGTGACGACGAGGCCGTTTTCGAGGAGGTCGCGCTCTCAAAGGAAGCGGCCGGGTCTGCGCACGTCAAGACGATCCTCGAGACCGGCGAGCTTGGCACCTACGACCGGATTCGGCGGGCGTCCCTCGTTGCAATGGCCGCCGGGTCCGACTTCATCAAGACTTCGACCGGCAAGATCTCACCGGCCGCCACACTGCCGTCTGCGCTCGTTATGGCGGAGGCGATTAGAGACTTCGCCGATCTCACAGGACGTAGGGTCGGCTTGAAGGTTGCCGGCGGCATCCGTACCTCCAAGGATGCGATCCGTTACCTCGTAATCGTTCACGAGACACTCGGCGAGGAATGGCTCGATCCCGACATGTTCCGGATCGGCGCCTCGTCCTTGGTCAACGACCTGCTCATGCAGATAGACAAGCAGCGCACCGGCTTCTATTCGGACCCCGACCGCTACACACTGGACTGATCCACATGGCGCACTGGGAATACGCACCGGCCCCCGAGTCGACCGAAATTGTCTCTGTCAGAGACACGTACGGACTATTCATCGGAGGCGAGTTCGTCGATCCGATCGACGGCGAGTACTTCAAGACCATCAACCCCGGGACCGAGGAAGTCCTCTCGGCGATCCCGATTGCCGGGGAAGCCGACATCGACAACGCGGTGGGCGCGGCGCGCAAGGCGTTCGGGGAGTGGTCGGAACTCGCTCCGACAGACCGAGCCAAGTACATCTTCCGGATCGCTCGGATCATTGCCGAACGGAGCCGCGAGCTTGCAGTCCTCGAGTCGATGAACGGCGGCAAACCCATCAAGGAGAGCCGTGACGTCGACATACCGCTAAGTGCGGCGCACTTCTTCTACTACGCGGGGTGGGCCGACAAGCTCGAGTACGCGTTTCCCGGCCGGCGCGCCGAACCGCTCGGCGTGTGCGCGCAGGTCATACCGTGGAACTTCCCGTTGTTGATGCTCGCGTGGAAGATCGCGCCGGCCATTGCCTGCGGCAACACCGTCGTGCTGAAGCCGGCCGAGACAACTCCCTTGACGGCGCTGCTCTTTGCCGAGATCTGCGAGCAGGCTGAGCTCCCGGCCGGTGTGGTGAACATCGTTACGGGAGCGGGCGCGACCGGTGCAGCATTGGTGCGTCACCCCGACGTGAACAAGGTTGCGTTCACCGGGTCGACGGAGGTTGGCAAGGAGATCCAGAAAGCTATTGCCGGATCCGGCAAACATCTCACGCTCGAGCTCGGAGGCAAAGCCGCCAACGTCATCTTCGACGATGCCCCGCTTGATCAGGCTATCGAGGGCATCATCAACGGCATCTTCTTTAACCAGGGCCATGTGTGCTGCGCCGGCTCGAGGCTGCTCGTGCAGGAGTCGATCGCCGAGCGGTTGCTCGACAAACTCAAGCGGCGTCTGACGACCCTGCGCTTGGGCGATCCGCTCGACAAGAACACCGACATCGGAGCGATCAACTCGCGTGATCAGCTCGAGAAGATAAAGCGCTTGGTCGGTGTTGGTGTCGAGGAGGGCGCCGAGCTCTATCAGCCGCCATGCGATATCCCCGACCGCGGGTTCTTCTTTCCTCCAACCGTCTTTACCGGAGTGTCTCAATCGCATCGCATCGCACAAGAGGAGATTTTCGGGCCGGTGCTGTCGGTGATGACTTTCAGGACTCCTGAGGAGGCCGTCGAAAAGGCAAACAACACCGCATACGGACTCTCCGCGGGAGTGTGGACCGAAAAGGGCTCGCGCATCTTGTGGATGGCCGACCGCCTGCGCGCCGGGGTGGTGTGGGCGAACACGTTCAACCGCTTCGATCCGACGAGCCCGTTCGGCGGATACAAGGAATCGGGCTTCGGGCGAGAGGGCGGTCGCCACGGCCTCGAGGCGTACACAAAGTTGGTGGCCCTATGAGTCGTTTGGATGTGCGAAAGACCTACAAGCTCTATATGGGGGGCGCGTTCCCGCGCTCGGAGTCGGGGCGCTCTTTTGAAGTTCGTTCGAACGACGGTGAGTTCCTCGCAAATGCGGCGCGGGCCTCGCGCAAGGACGTCCGCGACGCAGTTGCAGCGGCGCGCAAGGCCTTTGGGAAGTGGGGTTCGCTCACGGCCTACAACCGAGGGCAGATCCTGTATCGGATCGCCGAGATGATGGAATCCCGGCGCGCCGACCTCGTGGCGGCGGTTGCCGGGGCCGAGGGTGCCGGCGGTGCCGAGCGACAGGTCGACGAGGCCATCGACTTGTGGGTGTGGTACGCGGGCTGGACCGACAAACTGACGCAGGTGATCGGCGGGCTCAACCCTGTGGCCGGCCCGTATTTCAACATCACCGTCCCGGAGCCGACGGGTGTCTGCGGGATCGTCGCTCCGGAGATGCCGTCGCTGCTAGGACTGGTCCGGCGCCTGGCTCCGGCCCTTTGTGGCGGGAACACGACGATCGTGCTGACTTCGGAGGCCCATCCTCTGCCGGCGATCGAACTCGCCGAATGTATGGCCACCTCCGATGTTCCGGGCGGAGTCGTGAACCTGCTGACCGGATTCAAGAACGAACTCGTCCCGGTGCTTGCAGGCCATCAGGACGTCGATGCGCTCGACGTGGGCGGAGTGCCCGATGCTCTTCGCACCGAGGTCGAGGGGTTGGGCGCGAACAACGTGAAGCGTGTCATCCACCCGGACGGCGCGCCGAGCCCATACGAGGCGACCGCCTTCATGGAGATGAAGACGGTCTGGCACCCCAAGGGAACCTGATTTCTCGTTCTGTCTGCTCAGAACCGCGATATACGCGGTTCTCAGCAGACAGAAAGGGCGGCGCGGATCAGACGACGCGCATCAGCTCGGCCACGTTTACTCGGTCGGCGCGCCGCTGCATTATCCATGCACTGACCACAGTGGTGAGTCCCACCACCCCGACGGCAATTGCGAAGGGCACCACCGGAATCTCCAGCAGTTGGGATGGTGGAAGGTTGGGGCTGAGGTCGAAGCGGTCCAGGAGCAAGATCGCCACGCCGAGGCCGAGTCCGGCGCCGAGCACGAGTGCGGTGCCGAGCAGGCCGCCCACTTCGATAGTGAGCATTCTTCTGTAGTCGCGGCTCGACAGCGCCATGCGCCGGGTCAGCGCTCGCACCACGACGGCTGAGCGTTCGCGCGCCTGGAGGTAGAGGATCAATCCCGAAACCGAGATGACCCCGGCCGCGATCCCGAGGGTCTGCAGGAGGCCCAGTGACCACAGGAGGGACTGAAGGGACGGAGATTCGAGTGCCCGCGCGACGCTGTTCGTCGAGAAATACAAGACCTCGTTCTCGTTCAGCACCTGTTCGATACGAGAGGGCTCGCCGCGGGCCCAGACCTCGTCCCGGCGTCCACCCGCTGCTCCCGACAGGGTGGCGACCACTTGTTCGAGTGCCTCCTTTTCAACGACGAGCATGGGGATGCGTCCGAGCTGGCCGGGAAAGAAGCGCGCCGTCCCGACGACGTTGAGGGGAATGGTCTCGCCTCCGCCCGAGAATGCGAGGTCCGACGGAAAACCTCCGCCCACGGCAATGGCATTGATAGCCGAACCACCTTCCCGTCGGAGCTCGCGGACCAAATCCCTCAGCTCCCGTGACGCAAAGGAATCCTCCCAGTACGCCGCATCAGCGAACGTCGAGGGATCGATCCCCAGCACCTGCGCCGTCCGGTTTCCGGCAAGGCTGATCCTTTGGAACTTCACCACGTAGGTTGAGGGCACCGGCAGAGGAGGCGTGGCGGGCGATTGTGCGAGCTGCGCTGAGAAGTCGCTCCCCACGAAGATCTGCGCCTTCGCCAACACCGTGTTTTTCGTGGAGCGCGCCAGCGTTGTCGAGTACATGAGCACGGCCAGGGCAAACGCGCAGGCGGTTACGAGTGCAACTGCGGCCCGCGGCGATCCCGCGAGGCGCCGAGCGGCGAGGTATCGCGATGCCGCCCACTTCCGTGCCCTCCGAGTCAGCCTCGGCAGCGACCATCGAATGAGGCGCGCCGCGAGTCCCGCTGCTCCGAGGATTCCGACCGCCGGGAGTAAGAGAACGTCGATGTTTATCGTTGGCGATCCCGCGGCCCCGATGGATTCATTGCCCCGAACGACTCGCCAGAGAACGACCGCTCCCGCGATTGCGAGGATCGGCTCCCAGGACAGTCTGGCTCTCAGCAACTCCAACCAACCATGAGGTTCCTCACCGGCCTCGCGCTCGGCGGTGAGCGCCACGACGGCTCCCACAACCGCCAAACCAACGAAGAGGGCGACGGCCGACGCGCGCAGGGCATCGGCGATGCTCTCAACCGGTACGGCGCCGCCGGGACCGACCAAGCCGCTGATGGGTACTCCGATTAAGAGTCCAAGGGCACAACCGAGGATCGCGGGAACCGCACTTTCGAGCGCCGCCTTCAATCCGAGCGCCACCGGCCGTACCCCCCTGCTCGCCAGGTAGACGAACTCGACCCGGCGTCTCTGGACGAGATAGAAGCCTGCCGCTCCCATAACGACGAGTGCGACGAGGACGGCAGCGATGGAAAGCACGTCGACAGGAGCTTTTAGTGATTGCACCCGGCGGTCGGCGGCTTCGACAACGGTGGGCATGCCGGATCCCCACGACCTCTCGCCGCCAAACAGGCCGCTAGTTGCGAGCGCTCGGTGAATCTCAGACTCTTCGTTCGCTACACGCCGCCGGATTACTTCGGTTATGGCGCCGGCCAGTTCCCGCGCCTCCGGGAGGGAGAGCGTTCCGGTCCGCAACGGGTAGTTCCATTGAATGAGCCCAACATCGCGGAGCTCCGTCGCCAGGCGAAAGAATAGTTCCTTTGACGCAATAACGAGGGCCGGCGGCTCGAAATCTTCACCAGGTTGCCGGTGGATGTACAGGCTTGCCGGAGACCAGAACTCGCGCGGCCGATCTCGAACGAGGTAGCGGTAGATGCCCGCCACCGGGACCGATGACGTTGCGTTCCGGATCCCGATCTGAATGGTCTCCCCCGGACCGACTCCAAGGTGCTCGGCAACAAAATCTGCGAGCCAGACGCCGTCCGTTTCAGACCCGGCGATCTTCGCTACGTTGTCGAGCGCGTTCGTTCTTGAGATGGGCCGGCCGCGGATCTGTTCCTCAGATGACTCCAGCGTGACTTGCGATCCGACCATCATCAATGTCGGGTCGTCTATGTCGTCGATTCCCTTGACGGCGCTATCGAGCCGTTCCGTCACGATGTTGATGACTTCTTCGACGGGGACCGACTCGATCTGCGCGCTGCGGGGAGCGAATGCGCGCACGTTCCCGAACAGGCGTCCATGCCGGCTGACTCGGAGTCCGGCGCTCCACCGGTTCGTGAGGTTCATTTGTTGTTCGACGGCCGCGCGTCCGCTCGACGCGAGGAAGGAAGGACGAGCAGCACTCGCAAGGCCGAGGATCGCTCCCCCCACGATCACCGCTATAGCCAGGCCGCGAAAGCGGAACAGCAGCAGCGGGGTTTTTCTCCATAGGGGATTGACGGTCCTCACTCTTCATCTCCGTCGTGCTGCTCGGGGTGGGGAGCGAAGGGGGACAGCTCCCGCTCGAGGTCGCTGTCTTTAGCTCGCGCTTCCACGGTGACGCGCCCATCGTCGACACGCAATGGGCGATGGCAATAGCGGATGGCATCGATGTTGTGCGTCGCAACGAGGCACGTCCCGCCACGGGATGCATGGGAGCGGAGCGATCGAAAAACCGCTCGCTCCGATTCGGCATCTTGATGTCCGGTGGGTTCGTCGGCCAGAAGGAGACGCGGGCCACCGACGAGCGCGCGGGCCAGCGCGGTGCGTTGCTGTTCGCCGAGAGAAGCCTCACCGGGATGATGGTTCGATATGTGGTCGAGTCCCAAGGCCTCCAGCAGACTTTTAATTCGTTGCGCCACATCGGTTTCTTGGTTCCCTGCCAGCGCCAGCGGCAGCTCGACGTTCTCGTAGATGGTCAGTTCTTCGACGAGGCCGAGCCTCTGCGGGACGATGCTCGTGGCAGCCCAGTCATAGTGGTCGCCCGACTGGTCGTTCCACGCGATCTCCCCTCCGTCCGGGCGATCCCATCCACACAGAATGTTGAGCAGTGTCGTCTTCCCCGAACCCGAAGGTCCGACCAGCGCCACGACCTCGCCTTGGATAAGATCGAAGGAGACGTTTCGCAGGGCATGAACGATCTCCGGCCCTCGCCGGTAGTTCTTGTTCAGGTTGCGAATACTGAGCACGACCGCGCCGGTCACCGAACGAGTTCGCCTTTGTCGATTCGTACGACCAAGTCCGCCGCTTCCGCCACAATGGGATCGTGGGTCGCCACAATCACAGCGGTCCCCATGTGTGAGATGCCCACCATGACTTCGAGTAACGCACCGGCCGACACGTGATCCAGCTCAGCAGACGGTTCGTCCGCAACGATGAGATCCGGCGCGCCGATCGCAGCCTGTCCGAAAGCGACCCGTTGTTGTTCTCCTCCCGAAAGTTGATGCGGCAGGTTGTCGCGCCTGTGGGCGATGCCGAGCGTCTCGAGCATCTCGTTTACCCCGTCGTCGGGCCGTCGCCGGAGGTGCGCCGCCATCCGGAAGTGCTCTTCCACCGTCAGGTAGGAGATGAGGTTGTCGGACGCGCGCTGGAAGACGTGGGCTAAGCACTCTCGCCGGAATCGCCTGCGGGCGCGCCGCCCCAGGGAGCTCAGGCGAACGTCTCCGACCTCAACCGTCCCTCGTGTCGGGCGGTCGAGTCCCGACAGGATCCTCAGCAGCGACGATTTGCCGCTTCCGGAAGGACCCATGACCGCGGTGAGCCGGCCGGTAGGGAATTCGGCATCAACACCTCGCAAGGCGTGCGTCTCCCCTGTGGCGCGCCGGTAGACCTTCTCGATCCCCCGGCATTGAGCGGCCATTTCCATGATCTTCTACATTAGTAGTAAGGACAAGCTCGTTCTGTCTGCTCAGAACCGCGATATACGCGGTTTTCAGCAGACAGAAAGGGCGGGAGGTGCTCGCGAAGGACGTTGACCGGGGGGGAGTGCCGTCCATATAGTTCGGGCGAACCGCTCGCCGCCGGAGGCGGCCATGGAATTACGGGGGAATGGGGGAGTTTCGTATGTTGAGGATTCGTTTGATCGCCCTGTTTGGGGCACTCTTTCTTCTCATCGGCGCTGCGTGTGGCGGTGAGGACACAGGCGCCAACGCGCCTAGCAGGGACACCGAAGACACCGCCGACGATGCTGCCGAGGACAACGGCGAAGAAGCCACCGGGCTCCTGGCGGCGGTACAGAACGCCGGTGTTCTCCGGGTTTCGACCGACCCCGCGTACCCGCCGCAGTCGTCTCTCAACGAGGACGGTGAGTACGAGGGATTCGACATCGACGTGGCGACCGAGATCGCCAATCGACTTGGAGTTGAGATCGCGTGGGAGACGCCGGCGTGGGACACGATCACGGCCGGGAACTGGTCGGGGCGGTGGGACGTCAGCGTCGGCTCGATGACGGTCACGCCCGAGCGTGCCGAGGTCCTGCACTTCACGCCTGCCTACTACTACACGCCGGCGTCCGTCGCGGTCCATGCCGACAACACCGACATCACCGACGTGGAGACGGATCTCGACGGCAAAAAGATCGGCGTCTGCTCCGGGTGCACGTACGACTTCTACCTGGAGAAGTCGCTTGAAATCCCCGGTGAGGAGATCGAGTTCGTCATCGACGATGCGGAGATCAAGGGCTACGACACCGACTCGTCGGCGATCAACGATCTCGAGATCGGCGACGGCCGCAGGCTCGACGCAGCTATCTCGGCGACGCCCACACTCGAGGGCGCGGTCGAAAAGGGCAAAGCGATCAAGATCGTCGGCGACCCAATCTTCTACGAGCCGCTCGCTGTGGCCATCGACCGGAACGCACCCGAAGACCCGCAACCGCTCGTCGATGCCATCAGCGCCATCATCGAGGAGATGCACGCCGATGGGACACTCACCGAGCTGTCGATGAAGTGGTACGGGACCGATCTCACCACGAAGGTGTGATCTGAAAACCGTCAAGACGTGAAGACGGAGGCTGGTGGGAGCGGCTTAGTCAGATCCCTGGTTCGCGTCCGGGATCGATACGAGGTTCTTTCGAGCCGCGTCTCGTACCGCGCGAAGCTGGCGGCGGTCTGGGTAGTGATCGCGACGATCCTGTCGGCAACCTTCATCGCGCTCGGACTGGACATCCCGTTTATGAGGAACTGGGCGCCCTACGTCCTCAGGGGTGGTTTTCTCACGCTGTACATCAGTGCGGGAGGGATATTGCTGGCCATTCCGCTCGCCCTCTTGGGCGCCCTCGGACGGCTCTCGAAGAACCCGATTCCGAACGGCATTGCCGGGTTCTACACGTCGTTTTTTCGGGGGACACCGCTCATCGTGCAGATCTTCTTCATCTACACCGCCCTCCCGCAGCTTGCCGGTCTGGGGCCTGCCTGGATGGACACGATCTTCATTCTCGACATCAACCTCGCCGGCATGCTCGCTCTGGGTATCAACTACGGCGCGTACATGACCGAGATCTTCAGAGCCGGAATCCAATCGGTAGGACACGGTCAGGTAGAGGCTGCGCATGCCCTCGCTATGACGCCGACCCAGACGATGCGCCGGGTCGTCCTGCCTCAAGCTGTGCGGGTGATCATCCCACCGACAGGCAACGAATTTATAGCCATGCTCAAGGATTCGGCACTCGTGGGTATCGCAGGAACGCAGGAGCTCTTCTTCCGGGCAAGCCGGGTTGGTCGAGGGAACTTCCGTATGTTGGAGACGCTGATCATGGCCGCCGCCGTCTATTGGTTGCTCACGAGCATCTTTTCGTTCTTCCAGAAGCGTCTCGAGGAGAGGTTCTCCCGAGGTTACGTGCGCGAGGGCCCGGTGGGTACTCTGCCGCAGCACGGGGCCCACACGGGGTAGAGACGATGGCCGCCCCGGTAGTCTCCGTATCGAGCCTCGAGAAACACTTCGGGCACCTTCAGGTGCTCAAAGGCATCGACCTGTCGGTTACTTCTGGTGAAGTGGTTGTTGTGTTCGGACGGTCCGGGTCGGGTAAGAGCACTCTTCTCCGCTGCATCAACTTCCTCGAGGAGCCGACCGGCGGCACGATTGAGGTCGACGGCATCAAGATCGAGGTGGGTCCCAATTTCAGGGCGCGCCGGGAGGCGATTCGCGACATCAGAATGCGCGCCGGGATGGTGTTCCAGGAGTTCAATCTGTTCCCCCATCTCTCGGTGATTCAGAACGTGATCGAGGGTCCCGTAACCGTGAAGGGGGTCTCTCGAGCGGACGCCGAACCGCGGGCGATGGAACTGCTCGAGAAGGTAGGGCTCGTCGAGAAACGCGACGAGTATCCGATTCGACTGTCCGGCGGCCAGAAGCAGCGGGTTGCTATCGCGCGGGCGCTTGCCATGGAGCCAAAGGTGATGCTGTTCGACGAACCGACTTCAGCGCTCGACCCGGAGTTGATCGGCGGCGTCCTGAGCGTCATGCGCGACCTCGCCCGCGACGGCATGACGATGATCGTGGTCTCGCACGAGATGGGCTTCGCTCGCGAGGTGGCCAATCGAATGGTGTTTATGTATGAGGGCGAACTTATTGAGGAAGGACGGCCTGCAGACCTATTGACGAAGGCCAGGGATCCTCGCACTCGCCGCTTCATCGAAGCCGTTCTCTGATTGTCCTTAAAGTCCCGAATGCTAGGTTTTACCAGCCCAAATTCAGCCCCATTCGGGTGAACTTTATACCCCAATAGGGGTGTAGGTAGCTCCATTTGCCCAGGTCAGAGGGTAGTTACGCAAAGGGAGCTGTTGCTTGCTCACCTTGCTCGGCCGGTGGATGGTGGCATATGCCTAACGTCCGATCGGCCGACTTGAGGGGGTTGTTCGATGAGGCGCATCAATTCATTCGTTTGTGCCCGAGTCCCAACTGCCCTGCCGGTTGCAATCCGCTGAGCGCGTATCAATCGATG
>DASQUP010000227.1:0-15984 GCA_035641235.1 Actinomycetota bacterium | reverse complement strand
TGGACGAAAAACATCCCGGTCGACATCCAGAGGGCACTGGAACTCGGTCCGCCCCCCGATTTCGACGGCGTGAAGTGCACTGACTGCGGCAACCGGTTCAGACCCGAACGCGATCACGTCGAGCCCCGCAATGTCGGTGGGCCGTCCTCGACCACCAACCTCGAGTGGCGCTGCGATCCATGTCACGAAGAGAAGACCAAACGCGATCGCCTGGCCGGGAAGCTGACTCCGCCTCCTCCGGACGATCGGCGCGGGCCGCCGCCGGATGCCGAGTGGGGGCCGCCGAGGTGAACGGGCGCCTCCGAACCTACCGCGGGCCGCCGGCGCGCCGGATTATTCGCGTGCCAGCGCCACCAGGTTCGGCATGATCTCCGGACCACTAAGGTGCCCGATCGCACCCGATCGGCTCGCGGTCTCACCATAAGTGGAGACCCCGTCCGGACTGACGTTTCCTCCGGAAACAAGCAGAGGTACGGGCCCGTCCGTGTGTGCCTTGCGATTGCAACTCGTGGAGTGGTCGGCCGTCACCGCGACTATCGACCGGGATAGATCCAAGGAGTCGAGCAGTCCGGCGAAGAAGATGCCGTCGATGTCTTCGATGCTGGCCACTTTCCCCTCGTGGTCGCCGTCATGAGCCGGCACGTCCGGGCCCTTGATGTGGATGTAGAGCCCGTCATAGCCCTCGATGGCCTCGAGGGCGAGACGAGCCCACGCCTCGTATTGCTCGGCGGCGGGGATTCCCGTCGGTGCCTCGACAACGCCCATGTCCATCAATCGGGCGATCCCGAGTTCGACGGGCATCTCGACGAAACAGCCCATCTCAGGACCGAACTTCTTCTTGAACGGTTCGAGTTTGGGGACGTGGTCTCCCCCGTCGCGCGTCAGGATGAAGTTGCCAGGGAGCTTTCCTTTGTCCTGCCGCGCGCGGTTAACGGGCGATGCGGAGAGGACGTCGTAGGCCGCCGACAGCCAATCGTTGGTCAACCGCGAGGCCAGCACAGCAGCCTCGTCGTTCTCGTGCCCCGCTATGGGAGCCACCGTTACGACGCGGTTGTCGAACGTCTCCTTGGCGACGCCGAGGCTCCCCTCACGGCCGTACGCGGGGTCGGAGTTCTCGACCTCCGCGGACAGCGCCGCGCCCGGCGCACGAAGCACTAGGACGCCGCGATGCCCGACGGTGGCACGGAAATCGAAGGATGCGCCGTCGATGTGGGCCTTCCCCTGAACCTCTTCGGCGAGCTTGTGGGCCTCCTCGCTGGTCAGATCGCGGCCGACGCGCCGGTCGACGATCGTCCATCCGTCGGCGTCCTTCTCGACGGTCGCAAAGTTGACTCGATACGCCAGATCGCCGTCCGCGACCTCGAGGCCGGCTCCGACCGATTCGAGTGGACCACGTCCGGAGTGATGCTCGCGCGGGTCGTATCCGAGTACTGCAAAGACTGCGATGTCTGATTCGGGCGCGATGCCTTCTCCAACGGTCGTGACGTATCCGTTGCGGCCCGCGGCGGCCAGGCCGTCGAGGTGGGGGGTCCGAGCAGCCTCCAGTGGAGTCTTTCCTCCGAGCGCTTCAACCGGGTCGTCGCCGAGGCCGTCGAGGATGACGTAGACGATCTTTTTCATGGCCATCACTTAGCAGCCTTGACTATTGCTGCGAACTCCCCGCCGTCGAGCGACGCCCCCCCGACTAGCGCCCCGTCTATGTCCGCTTGTCCCAGCAACGACGCCGCGTTTCCGGCCTTGACGCTTCCGCCGTACAGGATCCTGGTGTCGCCGGCCACCTCGGCTCCGAAATCGCTTCCGAGAAGCCGGCGGATGAAGGAGATCGTGCCCTGCGCGTCCTGCGGCGTGGCGGTTTTGCCGGTTCCTATTGCCCAGATCGGTTCGTAGGCAATGACGATCTTTCGGACGGCGTCCGGCTTCAGACCAGCGAGTCCGGCCTTTACCTGGCGCTCGACCTTAGGTTCGGTCTCCCCTGCCTCTCGCTCCGACTCCGTTTCCCCCACGCACATGATCGGCGTCATTTCGGTGGCGAAGGCCGCTCTGACCTTCGCATTTACGCCCTCGTCCGTTTCTCCAAAAAGCTCGCGGCGTTCCGAGTGTCCCAAGATCACGTAGTCCACGTCGAGGGCCTTGAGCATCGAAGGCGACACCTCGCCGGTGAACGCACCCTCCTTGTCGACGTGCATGTTCTGAGCACCAAGGCCGAACTCGTAACGGTCGGAATCGATCAACGTCTGGATCGTTCGGAGAGATGTGAACGGCGGACAGACGGCAACCTCAACTCGCTCGAAGTCGTGCCCGGCAAGTTCGTGCGCGAGTTGTTGCACAAGCGTCATTGCTTCGAGATGGGTCTTGTACATCTTCCAGTTGCCCGCGATAAGCGGCCTTCTCATAGGCTTGCGCCCTCCCTCCTGAGCACCGCAACCCCGGGAAGGTCGCGGCCCTCGAGCAGTTCCAAGGACGCTCCCCCGCCGGTTGACAGGTGTGAGACGGAATCGGTCATACCGAGCTGCTTGAGCGCCGCAGCGGAGTCCCCTCCTCCCACGACGGTGTAGGCACCTTCTTTCGTTGCCTCCGCAACGGCAGCTGCAACGGCCTCCGTCCCGGCGGCATACTCGGCGATCTCGAAGATGCCCATCGGCCCATTCCAAAACACGGTGCGCGCGCTCTTGATCTTCTGCGCGAACGCCGACGACGACTCGGGACCGATGTCAACTCCCATTCGGTCTCCGATCCGCCCGAGCGGAACTGTGTCGTGGGCGGCTCCTTCGTCGGGACTATCGGCCGCGACCACATCCGTGGGGAGGAGGACCTCGACGCCGCGCTCGTCCGCGGTCTGCAAGACGTCGCGGACCTCGTCGACGCGATCGCTTTCCACCCGGGAGCGGCCCACGTCGGTGCCGCGTGCCGCGAGGAGTGTGAAGGCCATGGCCCCTCCGACGATGATGGCGTCCACCCGCTCGAGCAGGTTCGCGATGACACCGAGTTTGTCGGAGACCTTTGCCCCGCCGAGCACGCCGACAAAGGGGTGTTCGGGGCCGTGCAGAAGGCGCTCCAACTTCTCGACCTCTTCGGCAAGGAGGTATCCGGCTACCGCCGGAAGGCGCTCAGGGACACCCACGACGGATGCGTGCGCGCGGTGCGACGATCCGAAGGCATCGTTGACGTATGCCCCTCCGAGGGCCGCCAGAGCCGCGGCGAATTCGGGGTCGTTCCTTTCCTCTCCGGGATCGAATCTGAGGTTCTCGAGCAACACGACCGGCGCATCCGAGTCACAGGCCTTCTGCGCCTCCTCGCCGATCGTCACGCCGAGCGACTGGACGTTTCTGTCCAACAGCTCGCCGAGCCTGGCCCCCACGGGCGCAAGGCGAAGTTCGTCGATGACCTGGCCCTTGGGCCTGCCGAGATGGGAGCAGACGGCAAGGCGCGCCCCCCGTCCGAGGAGCGCCTCGAGGGTCGGAATGGATGCCCGGACGCGAAGGTCGTCGGTGATGGCGCCACCTTTGAGGGGAACGTTCAGATCGCACCTGACGATGACGCGTCTGCCGTCCACATCGAGATCGTCGAGGCGCGGCAGGCTGCTTTCGGTCATGCGTCCTCCTCGATTATGGGCTTGGCCGTCTTAGAGCTTGGACGCGACCAGCGCGGCGAGGTCGACCAGGCGGCACGAGTAACCCCACTCGTTGTCGTACCAGCCGAGGACTTTGACCAAGTTGCCGTTGGCCATCGTGGTCAGCCCGTCCAAGACGCACGAGTGCGAGTTCCCGACGATGTCACTCGAAACTATCGGGTCCTCGGTGTATTCGAGGATGCCCTTCATCCGCGCGGACTGGGACGCCTCACGGTAAGCATTGTTGACGTCTTCGGTGGTCACCTCGGCGCCGAGCGTCGCCACGAGGTCGGTAACGGACCCGTCCGGCACAGGCACTCGCAGCGAGATCCCGTCCAGTCGCCCCTTGAGCTCGGGCATCGGCAGCGATGCAGCCTTAGCTGCACCGGTCGATGTCGGGATGATGTTTATCGCCGCGGCGCGTGCTCTTCGGAGGTCCTTGTGCGGGAAGTCCAGCGTCTTCTGGTCGTTCGTGTACGCGTGACAGGTCGTCATGAAGCCCTTCTCGATCCCCCAGTTGTCCTGGAGCACCTTGACCATCGGAACGACGCAGTTTGTGGTGCACGACGCATTCGAGACGATGTGGTGCGCCGCGGGATCGTACGCGTCCTCGTTGACCCCCAAGACGACCGTCAGGTCCTCTTCCTTCGCGGGGGCGGAGATGATTACTTTCCTCGCGCCGGCGTCGATGTGTTTGCCGGCATCGGCGCGTTTGGTGAAGAAGCCCGTCGACTCGATCACGATGTCGACACCCAGGTCGCTCCACGGCAAATCGGCCGGGTCTTTCTGAGAGAGGAGGCGGATCTCCGATCCGTCGATGGTGAAGCCTCCCTCGCTGACCTTTATCTCTGCGTCGAAGCGGCCTAGGACCGAGTCGTACTTCAGTAGGTGCGCCATCGTCTTGGCATCGCCGAGGTCGTTGACGGCGACGACTTCGAGGTCGGCGTTCATCTTCCGGAGCGCCCGGTAGAAGTTGCGACCGATGCGACCGAAGCCGTTGATTCCGATGCGGGTGGCCATAGATTCCCTCCCGGGTCGGGTGGTGGGTTGTCCGTAGGCCATCCTAACGATGCGGCGCAGGCACTCAGTCCGCCGAACGGCCCGTATTGAGCCTGCCATCCGGACGGCGTGATCGCCCCGTCTTTTTTCGCAGCGTCGGGGGCAGAAGTGGGCGAACCGCAAGCACGACGGCTTTTTCTTGCTTCCTCACACGGCCCTTCACACGGCTCCGGCACAACAGCTTCTGCCTAGGCGAGTGACTCCAGAAGGTCGGCGAGGCGCGCCGAATCATGAGCGCCGCTCTTGTCCGCCACGTCGGCCGTGACGACGTCGATCCCGGAGAACGCGAGCGCATCGGGATCGACTGCAACTCCATCCGGTTCTACGACCGGCGTCTGCACCAGAACGGCGTCGGCGGCGAAGGGTCCGGCGTGGGCCATCAGCGCCTCCACGTGGGCCGCGGCTCCGAGACCGTCGGTCTCCCCTTTCTGCATCCGCGTGTTGCACACAAACACTCGCCGCGCCCCCGTCTGGCCAACGGCTTCACGGATCCCCGGCACCAAAAGCGTTGCGATGAGGCTTGTAAACAGACTTCCCGGCCCGAGAACGACGAGATCGGCATCCACGATCGCCTCGACTGCGGACGGGTGTGCCTCGGGGTTGCGGGGCGTGAGGAAGACGGCCTGAATTCGTTCCCTCGTGTGCATTACCGCCACTTGACCTCGGAGACGGCCGCCGTCCACCTGGGCGCCGAGTTCCACTAGGTCGGTGGTTGCCGGATAAACCCGGCCGTCACACCGAAGGAGCCTTCCGGCCTCCGCGACGGCGGCGGCGAAATCACCCCTCATCTCCGTCAGGGCAGCGATCAGGAGGTTCCCCGCGGTGTGGCCGGTCAGCGCACCGCTCTTGAAGCGATGCTGATAGAGCTCCGCAAGTTCCTTCTCGCGCGCCAGCGCGACGAGGCAGTTGCGGATATCGCCGGGCGGCGGAATCCCTAGTTCACGAGTGAGGCGTCCCGAAGAGCCGCCATCGTCCGCGACGGTGACCACTGCAGCGACGTCGTCGGCGAAGGCCCGGGCCGCGGCCAATGTGACGGCCAAACCATGGCCGCCACCAATACCTACTACCCTCACGCCTTCGCCGGCTCTCGTTCGATGTCCCGGTGGATGACCTTGACCGACAACCCTTGCTCGCGGATGACGTTGCCGATCTCCTCCGCAAGCACAACCGAGCGATGTCTTCCGCCGGTGCAACCCACTCCGACCGTTAGGTAGTGACGGCCCTCGTTCTGGAAGCCGGGCAGCAGCAGAGCCATGATGTCCTTCGTGCGGACGATGAAGTCGTTCGTACCTTCTTGTGCCAGGACGTAGTCGCGCACCGGATGGTCGAGGCCGTGCAGAGGTCGCAGTTCATCGACCCAATGTGGGTTCGGCAGAAAACGCACGTCGAACACCATGTCGGAGTCGAGGGGCAATCCGAACTTGTAGCCGAACGAGATCACTGTGATCTTCAGTCCCTCACTTGGGCCGCTCTGCTCGAAGCTCGCCGCGATCTTCGCCCGAAGCTTGCGCACGGAGAGCTGCGATGTGTCGATGATGAGATCGGCGCCGTCCCGCAGGGGTCTCATGAGCTCCCTCTCGCGCTGGATGCCAACCTCCACCCGGTCTTCTGCCGCCAGCGGGTGGCGGCGACGTGTTGCATCGAAACGACGTACGAGGAGCTCGTCCGACGCCTCGAGGAACAACAGCCGGAAGTTGCACACGTCGCGACGCAGCTTTTCGAGTGCCTTCGTGGCTTCTTTGAAGAACGTCCCGCCGCGGGCGTCGATGACGAGTGCTACGCGTGTGATCTCGCTTCCCGGAGCGAAGACCAAAGACATCATCTTCTGTATGAGCTGGGGCGGAAGGTTGTCGATCACGAACCATCCGAGATCCTCGAATGCTTTCGCGGCTTCCGACCGTCCGGCCCCCGACAGGCCACTGATGACTGTGACGTCTATTTCGCGGGCGCGTCGCCGAATGTTCACGATGCCTCTCTCTCGTTGGCCCCGGGGCGGCCCGCCCGCCCCGGAGTTGTCTGAGTTGTCTCCTCTCCCCGCAGCGATCTGTACAGATTCTCGGCCACCCCCTTGGGGATGCTCGAGACCGAGGCCAGCTCCTCCATCGAAGCTTCGCGCATGCGCTTGACCGAACCAAAGACTTTCAGCAGCTTTTTCCGACGGACCGGCCCCAGCCCGGGGATACCGTCCAGGGCCGACTTCGTCATCCTCTTCGCTCTGCGCTGTCTGTGATACGTGATCGCGAATCTGTGCGCCTCGTCCCGGATCTGTTGCAACAGGTACAGGGACTCCGAGCCACGCGGGATCACGACCGGGTCGGACCGGTCCGGGAGGAACACCTCCTCCATTCTCTTGGCGAGGGACACCGTGGTGACGCGGGATATCCCGAGCTCGTCCATGACCTCAACCGCACGGTTGAGTTGTCCCTTACCTCCATCGATGACAACGAGGTTCGGCGAGTACGAGAACTTGCGGCGCCCCTCGATATTCCGTTGATCGGATTCCTCCTCGAGCAAACGGGCGAACCGGCGCCGAATGACCTCTCCCATCATTCCCACGTCGTCGGGCCCGGCCGTCCACTTGATGGCGAAACGCCGGTAGTCGGATCGTTTCGGGAGACCGTCCTCGAACACAACCATGGAGCCGACCGCCTCCGTCGGGCCGGTGTTGGAGATATCGAAACACTCGATCCGGAGCGGCGCGTCCGGCATCCCGATGTGCTGCTGAAGCTCGCGAAGCTGGCGAGAGCGCGCGGCGAAGTCACCCGCCCTCTTTAGACGGTGCTGTTCGAAGGCTCCCTTTGCGTTTTCGGTCACGGTTTCGAGAAGTACCCTCTTCTCGCCGCGCTTTGGAACCCGCACGACCACCTTCGACCCTCGCCTCTCTGCAAGCCAGCTCTCGATGAGCTGGTTGTCGGCCGGTTCCATGGGAACCAGCACCTGCTTCGGTATCTCGACGTCGGTCGCATAGATCCGCTCTAGGAATCGGGCGATCAGTTGCGGCGTCTCGAGCTCCTCGACCTTGTCGACGATGTATCCCTTCCGACCGGTGACGCGCCCTCGACGGATGTAGAAGACCTGCACCGCCGCCTCGAGATCGTTCTCTACTAGTCCGATGGCATCGATGTCGACTTTGTCCGAGGCCACGAGCTGCTGCTTGGCGATCGCCTTTCTGAGGTTGTCGAGCTGATCGCGGAACTTAGCCGCGAGCTCGTACTCCTGCCGGTCGGACGCAGTCTCCATCTGGCTCTGAAGCCGGTCGACCACGGGCTTTGTGTTGCCGTCGAGGAAGTCGCACAGCTGGAGGGCGATTGCACGGTGCTGATCCGGGTCGACGGCTCCCACGCACGGTCCGGCGCACCGCTCGATGTCGTACAGCAGGCACGGACGGTTGCGCCTGCGGCACCGGTCGAAGACCCCCTGCGAACACGTGCGCATCGGGAAGGTCCGCAGCAGCAGGTCGAGTGTGTCCCGGATGGCGTAGGCGTGTGCGAACGGACCGTAGTACTTGACGCCTTTCTTCTTGGCTCCACGCATGACGCGGGCCCGCGGGTATTCCTCGTTGAGCGTGATCGCCAGATACGGGTAGCTTTTGTCATCCCGGTAGCGGACGTTGTACCTGGGCCGGTGCTCCTTGATGAGGTTGACCTCGACGTGGAGGGCCTCGATTTCGCTGTCGGTGACGATCCACTCGACGTCCGCCGCCGCCTCGACCATCGCCTCGGTACGCGGGTGCAGCTCCGGCCCGAAATAGTTCGACAGCCGGCTCCGTAGCGATTTGGCCTTGCCGACATAGATCACCCGGGCCTGGGCGTCCCGGAACAGGTACACGCCCGGTTGAACGGGGATGGTCCCCGCGGGCGGGCGCTCGAGTCGCTTGGATCTGGATGCGGCCATGGACCCAATTGTCCCGCGGCCGCGCCGGTTCCCCGCGGCGGCGGCGCTGAGATGGCAATCAACCACGAAATATCGTGGCTAACTGCCATCTCAGGATGCGGAGCGGCGCGCCGCTCAGTTGCCGGCGCGCCGGATGGCCAGGAAACCCTCCACGCCTACAGAGCGATCTTTCTCGGGCCGGGGCACGAGATACGGGAGCGGATCGACCGGCTCGTCGTTGAGCCGGACCTCGAAGTGCAGGTGGTCCCCGGTGCACGAGCCGGTGCACCCGACCAGCCCGATGACGTCGCCTTGCTCTATCGCGTCCCCCACCTCGACGAATCCGTCAGACAGGTGCCCGTACAGAGTGGACAGCCCGTTCCCATGGTCGAGGATGATCGTGTTCCCGTAGCCGAAGTACGGTTCCGCGAGCCGCACGCGTCCGGCTGCCGCAGCCATGAATGGGTCCCCCATATGGCCGTTGATGTCGAGTCCGGTGTGCTCGCGCCCGTTGTCATTTCCGAAGAACGACGTGATCTCTCCGATGAGCGGCCAGATGAAATCGACGTCCGCCTCCACCACAGGCGGCCGCGGCGGAGCCGGCGGAGTGGTGTCCTTTATGAGCGAAGGACGTTCGTTCGCCCATTGCTCGAGCGCATTGACTAGAGACTGGGCGACAGCCTGATTCGCCGCCCGGCCACGGCATTTGCTGTTGGTCCTGGGGTCGCGCTCTTTGCGCACGTGCGGCAACCGCTCCCATCCTTCGCGAAGCTTGTACTTGCACGGCCACGACGATCTCACGTTGTCGTAGACGAGTCCGAGGCGGAGACGGTAGAACTCCCTCCCATCCGGCGAGCGCCATGGGATCGAAGCGTCCTCGACGGCGTGCAGGAAATCGGGGACATACCGCAACGTCTTGTCGATCAGCTCGTTCTCGTTGTCGCTCTGGAACTTAGCGAATGCTCCCAGCGAGCGAATCCCTCCCGCGAGGTTGTCCGCGTGTCGGTCGAGCAGCGCCAATGTCTCGCGTGCAAGCCGATCGTTTGCAGTCAGCAGAGCACTCAGTTCCTCGGGTTCATCGCCGATCCCGGCCAAAACATCATCCGCCGAACGGATTGCCGCCGCGAACTGCTCTTTTGTCCGGAGGAACTCGGTGCCCGCGGTCGTCGCATTTCGTAACAATCGCTTCTGTTCCGGCGCGACGTCTGCAAACGCGTCTGACAACGTACCGAGCGATTCGAGGATCGCCTTGATGTCGTCCTCTCTACCCCGCAATCCGTCGGCGAGGTTCCCGACCATACGCCGCGTCGTAGCGGGGTCGACATCACCCAGAACCCGGTCCAAAGATGCGAGGAGCTCCTGGAAATCGACCGGAAGGTCGGTGCTCGAGCGGGCGATGTGGGATCCATCCGTGAGAGTGGCTTCCGAGTTTGCATTGGGAGTCAGATTCACGAACTGCTCGCCGACGGCGCTCTTGCTCTGCACCTTCGCGGTGACATCGGCGGGGATTTCGCCGTCCCACTCCGGTCGGATCCGGAGTTCGACGTCAACACCGCCGTCTTCGTTGAGAGTCAGGTCGCCGACGGTTCCGACCAGAACCCCCCTGTACGTCACCTCCTGGTTCGTGAACACGCCGCCCGAAGAGGCGAAGTCGGCGGTCACGACGAAGGGTGCGGTAAGCGCGCCGGAACCCACCACCTGCGTGAGGACCCAGCCGACCGTCACGACCGCGAGCACCGCAACCGCGGCGAGGTTCACGATCAGGCGCGTTCGGGCCTTCACCGAGATCCCTCCCCCGGGACATCGCCCTTTTCGCCGCGCGTGTTGCACTGGGCCAGGACTTCACAGACCACCGCGTCGGCTTGAATGTAGTCGCCCTTCCCTCGGTCACCGGGGCCCCCACCCATGCTGCGCGGGAACAGCTCCAGGAACAACCGAAGTTTTTCGATGTCGCTTCTTAGTTCGCTCTCAGCGCCCGCGAGACCGTCCAGGACCGGTTCCAGCGCCTCGAAACCGCGGTTGATCGCGCTCTCATGACGAGCCAGGAACCGAGCGTTGACTGTACCGAACCTGCTCAACCCTCGGAACAGATCCCCAAGTTCGTCGCCCTGCTCTGCAAGCAGCGCGTTGGCGTCCTGAAGTGAATCGAGGAACCTGTCCAGCGTTGCCCGATTGTCCGCGAGAGTACGGCTCGCGCCCGCGAGACCATCTATCGCCCTCCCGACATCCGTCCTTCGGTCGGCGAGTGCACCGGTGAACGTCGCGAGTTCGTCGAGGGTCTCCCCGAATCGTCGTCCTCGATCCTCGAGGATCATCGCCTGCGCGCTCGTGAAACGGTTCAGGTCCTCGAGGCCCCCGCTGCCAATCAATCCGGAGAGATCGGAGAGAAAAGTCTCAACATCGACGCGTTTGTCGGTGTGGTCGACCGTAACGGTGACGTCTCCGTCACCCACGTACGGCGGACCGGCACCTCCCGGAAGCAGTTCCACAAACTGCTCCCCGAGGAGGGAGGTCTGCCGAACTATTGCCTGTAGCCCTTCCGCGGGCACCTGGGTCGAAACGGGCACCGACATGGTGACCCGCGCGAGCATCTCTCCGTCCTGCATCACCAGGTCGATATCCTGCACCGTCCCGACTTCCACGTCTGCGATTTGGACGGTGGAACGTTCGACGAGGTCGCCTACGTCGCGGAAATATGCGATGAGTCTCCCTCCGTCATCGCCAAACGAGCAGCTGCCGGCGGCCGACAATACAAGAAACAGCAGTATGGCCGTACGAGCCCTTGTCATGACTCAAGTCCCTCGAAGAACCAGCGCGAGAGCAGCGCCGCGAAGGCCTCTTCGCCGATCTCGTCAGCGACGTCACGGACGATCTCCTGCGCCCTTTCATCCAGCAAGCTCTGCCCCGGCCTGTCCGGCAAGTTTGCGCACAGCGGGATAAGGAGATCGACGAGGTAAGCGATGTCATCGTCGAACTCGTCCGGAATGAAAGTGAACAGTGTCTCCCGCAGCTGTTCGACGGTCGCCTCTGGATTGAGCACCAGGAACGACTGGATGAGTGCATCGATGCGTTCGCATGCGATGGTGTCCCGGGTGTCGATGCGATAGTTGTACGCGGCGCCGTCAGTACCGGCAGGCGCGCGTCGGCCTGTGTACGCATATAAACCTCGTCCGCGGCCATCGGTGGCGCCAAGGGCCTGGGCTATGACGTTGGTCCACTGCGTCGCCCGAAGAAGATCGTCCTCACGGCGCAAGACGGCGCGGAGAACACGGTCGAGCCTGCCAAACGACGACCCCAGATCATCACCGCTTCCAGACACGAGCAGGGCCGCCTCATCAGCCAGAAACGCGAGGTTCTCTATGGTGCCCTCGAGTTCCTCCTGATCGCCCTGAAGGGCTTCGAACACGAGTTGGAGCCGTTCGTTCAGCAGCCCGATCTCGCTTGAGCGATTGGCGAGCGAAACGAACAGGGTGTCGAGGTTCTGGATTAACCGGGTGATGTCGGAATCGGAGTTGGCCAGATTCTCGAGCACCGACGACGATTTCCTCAGAGTCCCTCGCAGCTCCTTGGCGCGACCGCTCACCACCTCGTCGAGACCTTCGATCAGATCGGCCAGAGGACCACGCTCTTCGCCGGGTCGCGGCTCAAGAGCAGAAAGGAGCCCCTGGAGCTGTGTAAGCACGTCGTCGAGTTCTGCAGGAATTCGGGTATCGGCGAGGGCGATGTGGTCGCCGTCTTCCATTGCCGGTCCAGATGAATATGCCGGGAACAGCTGGACGTAGCGGTCGGAGATCACCGTGATGGGAACGACTGCAAGAGTTGCGCCGGTGGGAATCTTGACGCCCGCTTGAATCTCAAGCGTCAGCCGGACGCCCTCGGCCCGGGGGTCGACGTCCGCAATCCGGCCAACCTCGACGCCCCGCACCATCACCCGACCGTTGGAAAAGAGGTTCGGCGCCTGTTCGACGTCTGCGGTGATCGTGTAGGCACCGGTGCCTTCCTGTGCGCTGCTGAAGGCGAACAGACCGCTCCCCAAAGCCGCCACGATCACCACGATCGACACAAGACGCCGGATCACCTGATGAGCCTCCGGTTGAAGGGTTGGTCGCCCCCGGGCTGAGTGCCCTTGACGGGGACCCCGGGCTCCTGCGGGGACCCCTCGGGCACACATGTGTCCTCCGTGGTGATTGCACAGACGTGGCCCTCGATGAACCTGCCGAATCCACCGGGTCGTCCGAACATCTCTTGGGCGGTGTCCAGCTCGCTCAGCGCACGATCAATGGAACTCAGCTCGCCTTCGGCGGCGATGAGAACGCTGTTGAGGTCGGACACGCTGAGTTCCACCGAACCGCGTGCCGCTTGGATAAGAAGGCCGAAATTGTTGGCGAGTTCCTCTGTGGCAGCCAGGAGGGACGACGTCGTTGCGCGGCGTTCGGCCAGGACCCCGAATACCTCGGTGGCCTCGGCGAGGATTCCTTCGATGTCGTCTCCCCCATCGGCGAGCGTCTTTGTGACCTGTCTGGTGCTGCGCAGCAGGCGGCGGATCTCGGGTCCCTTATCGGCGAGGACGGAGCCGGCCTCATCGAGGCTCTCTAAGGCTCGACCGATCTCCTCTTTTGAGACATCCACGGTCCGGCCGAGCACCTTGATCAAGTTGCGCAACGACTCTTTGTCGATCTCCTCCAGGACCTCGGTTCCCTCTGTAGCGGCCTGATAGATCTCGTACGGAATGCGCGTCTGCGACTTTGGGATCACGTCGCCGTCGTCGAGGTATGCCTGTGTAGCTGTAGTCGGATCGCCCCCATCGGACGCTGCAGTAAGAAAAGACCGCGGAATCTGGAGCTCAACGAATTTTTGTCCGAGAAGCGTCTTGAGTTTCACTTCCAGTTTCGTCTCACTCGGAATGCGGATGTCGCGTTGTATCTCCATCCCGATGCGAGCCGCGTCCTCCGTGAGCGTGATTCGAGTGACGCTGCCGACCTTGATACCGGCGACGCGCACCTCGTTGCCGGGGACGAGACCGGCGGCATCCTCAAGATCCGCCGATATCCGGTAAACGCCGCGCAGCGTGTCGAAGCGGTTGAGCGAAAAAGCGAACGCAACACCGGCCGCAATCAGAAGGATCGAGGTGACACCGACCAGCCACGAGCGGCGCTCGGTAAACGCTTTCATGGTCCACCTCTGCGACCGCAGGTCCCGAAGTCGTCTTTGCATACGGTGATCAGGTGTTGGTTGGCCCATTCTCCGTATTGCGTGACGCGTTCGACGGCGATTGTGAATTCAGGAAGTGAACGGAGAGCTGCTCTGAGATCTTTCCTCTTTGCGTTGACCGCATCGAGTATCACGGAGAGATCGTCGATTTCCCTCTTGATGAGATCATCGTTGTTAGTGATGATCCGCCCCAATCTCTGGGCCGCGTCGTCGAGGTTCACGAGCGCAGCCTCGAGATCATCCTGGCTGGCCGAGAGTTCGGCAAGAAACGTATTGAGGTCGGCGAGCGTTGTTCGCAGTTGCGCATCGCGGCCCGCCAGATCATCGGTTACGACGTGGAGGTTCTCAAGCAGCGACGCCAGCTCACGATCCTTGCTCGCGAGCTCGTCGGAGATTTCGGCCAGGTTCGCAAAGATCTCCTCGACCGCGCCGCTCCTGCCGCGGAGGGCAACGAGAAGCTCGCGGGTGACGGTGTTCACGTCATCTGGGTTGGTTGAGTGAATCAGTGGCCTCAACCCGTTGAACAATTCGGTGAGGTCGAAGGCAGGCTGCGTCCTGCTGAGCGGAATGAGCGCACCGGGTTCCATCGGCTGAGCCTGCGCCGAGCCGGCGTCGACGAGCCCACCCGCAGATGCGTCTTCCGACGGAACGAGGGTGACCATGCGCTGCCCGACGAGATTGCGGAACCTGATCTCGGCACCGAGGTCCGCGGGCAGTTCGGCATCCCCGTCGATCGACATCGTGACGATCGCCAGCCCGTCGTCGATCTGGATATCGGATACCCGCCCGATGGTTACGCCGGCCGCCTTGACGACGTCCCCCCTGAGCAAGCCGGTTGCATCGGAGAACTCCGCCGCGATCTCGAACCGGTCACCGAATAGCGAGAAGTTCCCGATGATGGCCGCGAGCCACGTCGTAGTAGCGACGGTTACGATCGTGAAGATTGCCAGCTTTACCGAGGTCCATCGAAGGCCGCGCATCATGGCCTGAACCCCGGTCCGAGCGAGTCGATCAGCGGTTCATACAGAAGCCGCACGAGTCCGCCGGCGATCTTTCGTCCCGCGGCATCGGACAGCAACTGCTGGAGCGAAATCGTCTGCTTGCCTGCGCGTCCCGGATCCCCCCGCTCATCGACATCGGGCCCCTCTCCCGAGCGGTAGATCCCGCGCGATTCGATCCCCGGCATCAGGTACACCTGCCAGCACGTCATGTTGGACTCGTAAAGGCCTCCACATGGCTGAGAGAGGCCGGAGTTGAAGACGGTTAGAAAGGCCTCGAGCTGAACGACGAGGTCGACGAGGCTCTCCGATCGCGCAGCCAGGGCCTCCGCGACATCCGCCCCCTCCTCCACCAGCACGCCCAGGTCGGCTTCCGTCCGTTCTTGGAACGCGGCGAATCGGTCGAGGAACGAGGGAACGGACTGAAGATTGGAGCGGAACTCGGGTGCGGCGCCGACGAGTGCACGATTCGCCGAGTCGATGGATTGCATCAAGGAAAGTAGCGACTCGTCATTTTCGTCGAGCCACTGTGAGAACTCGCCGAGCTGACGCAATGCGAGATCGAGGTCTCCCTCACGCGAGTTGACCGCACGCAGCGCCACCAGGCCCCGGTCGATCGCCCTACGAGCCTCCTCCTCCTGACCTACGAACCCACGGGCCAGCGAGTCGAAGATCGTTGCGAGATCCTCCAGCGGGATCTCCGACAACAGATCGTGCCCAAGTTGAAGCGCGCGCTCGAGCTCGAGCGGCTCGGTTGTCCGTTCGTCGGGAATCACACTCCCGGCGGCCAGAATCCCCTCTGCCGAGGGACTCTCCGGCGGGAGTAACTCCAACCACTTCTGTCCGAACACGGTTTTGGATCGGATTTCGGCGGCAGTATCTGCGGGCAATCCGAGGCCGTCGTCGAGACGCATCTCCACAACGGCGTTGCCGTCCGGGCCGTAGCGGATATCGGCGATGGTTCCCACGAGGACCCCGCGGATCTTCACGTCACCGCCGACGGGCAACTGTTGTCCGACCCCCGGCGCAGAGAAGAGCGCTTCTACCGGGACCCCGCCCCGGAAGCCGCCTCTCAGGAAGATCCATGTGACCCCCAGGGCGGCGGCGAAGAGAACCAGGGCCACCACTCCAAGGGCCGCGCGAGCGGCGCGCCGGCTCGGCTCATAGACGGAGTTACTCAAAGACTTCCGACTCTCCCCCACATAGACCCTGGAAATCTACAGGGCCCATGGG
>DASQUP010000226.1:0-8990 GCA_035641235.1 Actinomycetota bacterium | reverse complement strand
GCGGGCCCCGGGGCGCTCGTCGGTAGCAAGCAAATCGAACACGTAGACGTCGTAGTAGTTGCGTGGGTTCCTTGCCCCGTGCCGCAGTATTCCCCCGCGCCGAAATCCCAGCTTCTCGGCCACCCGGACGCTCGCATAGTTCTCCACACCGGCACGCAGCTCGAGGCGGTGAAGCGCAAGCTCGTGGAATGCCCAATCGACAACGGCTGCAGCGGCTTCCGTCATCAGCCCCCGTCCGGTCACGTCTGTGCGCAGCCAGTAGCCGATATCTGCGCTGGAGATCAACGGCTGGTGGCGATCGATCCCGACGGTGCCTGCCGGCTCACCGTTGAAGCTGATGACGTACACCCACTCGCCTTGGCCCCATTGCTCGTGCGCACTTCGCACGAAGTCGTCCTGCGATTCGCGTGCCTGCTCGGCCCAGGCCATCCAACGCCGGAGCTCAGTAAAAGATGCGTCCTTCGCGCGCCATAGTCCTTGGGAGTGACGAGGTTCAATCGGTTCTAAGACGAGACGGCCGGTTAAGAGCGGGGGGCGTGCGGCGATCATTGTGCAGTGACGGTCACCGAGTCCTCTATCGGGGGCTCGAAGGACCGGTGGTCGGCGGTGGTGAATTCGACCGCGAGCGTGTGTTCACCCGGTTCGAGCCGAATTTTTTGGGTGGTGGTCGAGGGCATCGACGTGAGAGTCCCGTCCACGAACACGTGGAGGTGTCCTCTCGTTGGGTCCTCGGATTCCGTTTCGTCCGTGAGCTCACCACCTGAAATGGCGACTTCGAGGTCCAGCGTCTCCCGAGCGGGGACAGTGCCCCCGTCCCCCGGAGAAACGATCTCCACGGAGAGCCCCTCCGGCGCAGCCGCGGCTCCGTCGGCCGCCGTGTGGTCATCGGTACTCGCTCCCACCGCAAATGCCCCGGCCCCAAGGGCCATGGCGCCGATGAGTAGCACAACCGGAACCGCGGGTTTCGTCGTCTTCTGGATGAAGAAAGTGACCCCCAGGAACAAAAGCGCGACCGCGAGCAGCAGCATCTCGATATCCGGCCCACCGGTTCCGAACGTGTGGGCGAGGTTCAACAAAACTCCAACTCCTTAAGCGACCAGAGGCTGCGACAGTAACCAGAGCGTCGTGATCGTGTAAACGGCCATAAGTCCGGTCAGCGCGTAGGTACTTCGAACAGCCAGGCTGTGGGTACCTCCCAACCTGAACGCCGTCCGGTGAGCAGCCAGGACCCCCAGGATATGACCCCCCACGATTACCGCAATCTCGATCACCCAGATCAACGCAGGCGACGGAATGAACCCGTCAAATAGGTTCGCAGTCCCGAGGATGTTCCAGCCCTGATCGAACGGATCGGACAGTTCCCTCAACAACAGCGGGCCGCCTGAGACGAGGAGCGGAACATTGTGGGCAAGCACGTAGGCGATTCCGATCGGCACCAGTCCCCAGCCGAACCACTGCGCGGTCTCTGCGACCGGACGGTCCTGCGCTATCCACCGCCGCGCTAGCAGTACCGAACCAATGAAGGGGAGCCAGAACAAAACGCCGAGTGCAAGCAAGGAAATCGAATCGATCAACATCGCGGGAAGCTCGTCGAGGTTCGTCGCCGTTAGGAAATCCCCCCATCCAAGCGTCTCGCGCAAATTGTCGAATGTCGTTGAGCCCAACAGAACGAAAACTCCCGCATACAGGGCGAGAGGCATCGGCGCAGGCTCGTCGAGATCCGCGAGCGGATTTTTGAGAAGGATCGTCTCCCGCCGCAGGCGGAGAGGTGCACTGCGAGCCGCGAAGCCGAACAGGATCCCAAGAGGATCTGCGTAGCGCCAGTGCTCCCCGAACTGGCTTCGCAGACTCAACGCGTAAACCGTGTATGCGAGCAACACGACTAAAACGCCCCAGTCCTCGAAGCCCTTCTCCGAGACCAGTTCGAACCAGAACAGTGCGAAGAGTGCGATCGGTCCCAGCCACCACGGGGGAACACGCACCGAACCATTGGGGCTCTCCGTCCTATAGACCTCCTCGAGATACGCCCACGGATCCATCGCTTCCCACGCGCCCGACACCAGCGCGGACAGAACCGTCACCCCGACGATCAGCCCAACCCAGAAACCCAGCGTCGTAACCGTGAATCCCTCGGACCCCACAATCACACCCGCCGCCACGACAAGAACGAGACCAACCAGGCCCACGACCCTGAGGACACCACCGAACGCGCGCGGCCAACTTCCTCCGGCGATCTCACGTTCCTGCATCGGCGCGGGCGCTTCCGCCATGAGAGTCCGGATGCCAAACGACGCTAGGACAGTCGCGGCTGCTCCCAGCAGGTATAGGTATAGGGGAATGGGACTCTCGAATACCTGACCCACCCCATGGGCAAGAACGATCACGGGCACACTCCCAGGTCGGGAAGGTCGTTCATTCTCCCGTACCGGCCAACGGCCACGATCTCAGCATCTCGTAGCGGGCCCCGCGTGGGGAGAGATGGCTACGGAACAGCTCAACCGCATCGACTGTAAACGGCTCAAAGACCTCTTGTGGCATCGTCGGGAGGGGGGCCCGCACCGGAATCGGCGTGCGCCAGCGGGCGAGCGTGAGATGGGGTGTGAAGGCCCGCTTCTCGGGCTCGAATCCGAGGGGCTTCAAAGCGTCGTCAAGTCCTTCCGCCAGGCTCCGTAGGAGTTCCGCCTCGTCCTCCAGCCCGGCCCACAGCACCCTCGCCCTCCGCCGGCTCGGAAAGGTCCCCAGATCCGTAAGGCGCAGGGTCGCTGTTTCGTGCGAGGCGGCCACCATTGCAACTGCGGCGGCGATTTCCTCCAGTTGATCTGCCGGACACGAACCGAGGAATTTGAGGGTGACGTGCTGGTTCTCCAGTGGGCTCCACCGGCCTCCCGGGAGTGCGTTGCGGAGTTCCGCCGTGGCGGCCGCCAGCGCCTCCAGCACGTGGGTGGGAAGGCTCACTGCAACGAACAACCTGAGCGGCCGTACCTCGGTCACGGATTCGCCTGCACCGTCAGCCGGCCGAGGTCCAGCGCAGAGTTCACGGCAATCCCCCGCATGCTGTCGCGATCCCCGTAGCCGCGCACGTGCCGGGCCTCCTTGACCCCGCGCCACGAGGCGGCAACAAAGATCGTGCCGACGGGGCGTCCGTTCTGCTCCGCCGGGCCGGCGACACCAGTAGTGGCGAGACCCAAATCGGCTCCGAACAAACGGGCCGCCCCCTCTGCCATCTGCCCGGCCACTTCCTCGGACACGGGCCCCGGATCCGCGAGTAATCCCGCGTCCACACCCAAGACCGACCCCTTGGCCTCCGTGGCGTAGGCCACGGCTGCCCCGGCGAAATAGTCGCTTGCGCCCGCTTCTTCCGTTAGCGCCGCACCCAACAGACCGCCGGTTAGGGATTCGGCCACGGCAACCGTCGCGGATCGAGTGCGCAAGAGGTTCCCCAGGACTTCAGCCAGCGTTCGCCCCCGACCCAGAACGGCGTGACGTCCCAGTCGCTCTCTGATCTCTGCTTCCAGGGGAGCGATCAGCGCAAGCGCATCATCCTCGTCCGCTGATTTGGCGGTGATCCGTACCCTGACTAATCCGTATCCGGCAAGGTAGGCGATGGTGGGGTTGGTCTGGGCGGCGACTAGGTCCGCGATCCGATCGTGTGTGTGGGATTCGCCCAGACCGGCGACGAGCACCTCCCGGCTTATCGTCACCTCTCCCGAATGCGTCCGCAGGAGGGGGAGCACCACCTTGTCGAGCATCTGAACCATCTCCCACGGAACGCCGGGAAGAGCAATCACAAGCGCTCCGCCCGTCACCAGGTAGAAGCCCGGCGCCGTCCCTTCAGGAGCGATCGCAACCGCACCCTCAGGCAGATCGGTTTGTCGCAGGTTGGTCTCCGGCATCGTTCTCCCCCGCCGTTCGAAGAACGCCCGGAGGTCGCGCGCGAGGTCTTCCCGCCGAACAAGGGGTACTGCAAGCGCCGCGGAGACCGCGTCCCGTGTGATGTCGTCCGGAGTCGGTCCCAACCCACCGGTAATGATGACGACATCGGACCGGCCGGCCGCACGACCGATGACTTCGGTCATTCGCGCGAGGTTGTCACCGACCGCGGTGTGGTAGAAGACGTCGACTCCGATGCCCGCGAGCGCCACCGACAAACGCTGCGCATTCGTGTTCGCAATCTGACCGAGAAGGAGTTCAGTCCCCACCCCGATGATCTCTGCAATCAAACGCCGTGCATCCCGATCAGGTCGGTCCCCTCGCTCGAGGTGATCGTCACCTCCACGTAGTCGCCGACGCGCAGATCACCGTCGGTGGTCAGGTGGATCTCGCCGTCGATCTCGGGCGCCTCTCGTTGCGAACGACCGATCCATCGACCCTCTGCAAGATCGAACCTCTCAACCAGTACCTCGAACGTCGAGCCGACGAGACTCCCGGCGCGCCGGTCCATTGCATGGTCAGCTGCAGATGCAACTAGTTGGGCGCGGTCGCGGATGATCGCGTCGGGAATCTGGTCGTCGAGATCGTAGGAGCGAGTTCCCTCCTCGCGCGAGTAATCGAACACACCGACCCAGTCGAGATCGGACTCGTCGATGAACGACTCGATTTCGGCGGCCTCCTCGTCGGTTTCCCCGGGGAAACCGAGAATGAAAGTCGACCGAACGCCGGCGATCGGATCGTGTCCACGAATGCGGCCGATGATCTTTTCGAACCGTTCGCGCCCTCCCCATCGCCCCATTCGCTTGAGCACACGAGGAGATATGTGCTGCAACGACAGGTCGAAGTAGGAAACGAGGACATCAGATCCCAGTACCGTGTCGATCAGCTCCTCGCTTACGCCATGTGGATGCAGATACATCAAACGGATCCGGCGGATACCGTCGACTCGCTCGAGGTTTCGGAGAAGGAGCGGCAGATCTCCCTCCTCCGTATCGCGCCCCCACATGACCGAGTCCTGGCTGACGAGGGAGAGCTCCGATACCCCGGCTGCGGCAAGGTGCCGGGCTTCATCCACGATCGTGCCCACACTCCTCGAGCGGAACTTCCCTCGCATAAGAGGAATCGCACAGAAAGTACAACCTCGATCGCAACCCTCCGCGATCTTCAAGTACGCCCATGGTTTGCGCCCGAAACGAAGCCGGGGGCCTGCAGCGATCGCCGCATCCCACCACGCGGGATCGAAACGTGTGCCGGGCTCACCATGGATCCTGCGATCGAGCCGGCCGTCTGCGACGGAGTGGACTATCTCGGACACGCGCGGATAGGCGGCGAAATCGACGAGCGCGTCAACCTCGGGCAGCGATTCGGCCAGTTCGTCCGCCGACCTCGCCACGAGGCAGCCCGTCATGATCAATCCCTTGAGCCCTGCATCTCGTTTCAATTCGCCGAGATCCAGCACCTCTTGCACAGTCTCTCGGCGCGCCGGATCGATGAACCCGCAGGTGTTCACTAAGACGATCTCCGCCCCCTCGGGCTCGGACACAACCTCGTGCCCGCCGGCAGCGAGGAGACCCCCGAGTCCCTCCGAATCGATTGCGTTCTTGGGACAGCCCAAAGTCACGATGGCAACGCGAGGCATCAGGCGGCTCCTACAGGCTTTCCACGTCGTCGGGGAGCTTCAGCGTCAGTGGGTTGTTACCCCCCGGCGATCCGAGGTTGCGGCCGTTGACTATGAGTTCGACCCCCGCGGGGAAGCCGAGGATGATCGTCATCTCGTCCTCGGCCTCGAAGGTCTCCGACCGGCCGATCGCAAGCGTTTCGCTGAATATGTTGGCGCCGTCAGACGTGATGTCGACCCAGCACTCGGCGGTGCTCGCAACGATCTCGAGCTCAATGCCGTCGGCGAACGCAAGCGCGTCGTCGTCCTCCGGTGACTCGGTCGGCGTCGGCGAGGGTGAGGCCTCCTCGGTGGCATCCGGGGTCGGAGTCGGTGAGGACTCTCGATCGTTCTCAGCGACCCCGCTCCGGTCGCGGCCCGGCCGGTCCGGCGGATCGCCGCCTTGCGTTAGGCCGATGAATCCCATGAAGACGAGGACTCCGGCGGCGAACATCGCGGCGATCGCCCAACTGCTGATGCGTCGTGGCTCCCGGAGCCCCCGGCCCCGGCGCTTCGACTTCCGCTGAGAAGCGATGACCTGGGCGGTATCGACCCGTCCTCCGAAACGGCGATCAAACTCGGCGATCAGGGGTTCGGGCTCGACCCGGAGGTAGCGCGTGTAGGTCTTCAGGAATCCGCGCACGTACGCGGGCGCTAGGAAGTCGAACTCGTCGGACTCCATCCTCATGAGGAAATCCGACCGGATCTTCGTTTCGTCCGCCGCCCGATCGATGCTTATGCGGCGTCGCCGGCGGGCCGCCCTCAGGTAGGCGCCCATTGATTGGCCGTCGCTGCCGCTCGGCCGCCGGTCTTGTGGCGGGGGTCCGCCCCTGGGTTCGGTCATCTCGTAGTGGATTCCTCGACAAATAGCCAGGCCAGCAAGCCATTATAGGGACGGCACCGTGGTCGGCTTCGGGGTCGAGGGCGAGGTCAGCCGTCGGAGCGCGCTGCGGTCTCTTCGAGCTCCTCAGCCGTCATGAGGACGTCCCTCGGCTTCGAACCCTGAGACGGCCCCACGACCCCCCTCTGCTCGAGAAGGTCCATGAGGCGGCCGGCCCGGGCAAAACCCACCTTCAGCTTTCGCTGCAGCATCGATGTCGAGCCGAGCTGCGAGCGAACCACGAGATCCAGCGCCTCCGCCAGAAGTTCATCGTCGCCGCCGCCCGCTCCGCCCAGCGCGCCGGGACCGGATTCCTCGACCGTGACCCCTTCGACGTATTCGGGTGACCCCTGGCGGCGACAGTGCCCCACAACCGCGGCGACCTCCTTCTCGGTCACCCACGCCCCCTGGATCCGGCGCGCCTTCGACGAATTCGCATGAAGGAAGAGCATGTCCCCCAGCCCGATCAGGTTCTCCGCACCTCCCTGATCGAGGATGACCCTCGAGTCCTGTTGCGAAGCGACGCTGAACGCCAATCGAGAGGGAATGTTGGCCTTAATGACACCGGTGACGACATCCACCGACGGGCGCTGCGTTGCGATCACGAGATGTATTCCGACCGCCCGCGCCATCTGTGCGATTCGACAGATCGCGGCCTCGACGTCGCGCGGGGCGACCATCATGAGGTCGGCGAGTTCATCGACGACGACGAGGATGTAAGGCAGCGGCGTCGGATCGGGTTCGTCGTCGCTCCTCTTCACCACACCTCCGCGCGCCACGGCGTCGTTGTAGAACTCGAGATTGCGCATTCCGTGGTGGGCCAGAGTTTCGTAGCGCATCTCCATCTCTCGAACGACCCATTGAAGGGCCGACGCCGCCTTCTTGGGAATGGTAACTACGGGACTGAGCAGATGCGGCACACCGGCGAAGTGGGTCAGCTCCACACGCTTGGGGTCGATGAGTATCAGGCGCACTTGATCCGGACGGGCGCGCGTAAGAACGGAAGTGATCATCGAGTTTATGCACGACGATTTCCCGGAGTTTGTGGCGCCGGCAATAAGGACGTGGGGCATCTCGGTGAGATTCGCGAGGACGGCGCCGCCGGAGATGTCCATTCCGAGAGCCGTGGACAACGGGTGCCGGTCGCGTTGCGCTTCCTGTGAGCGAAGAGCGTCGCCCAGGGTTACCAGTCGGCGCGTGCGGTTCGGGACCTCGACGCCGATCGCCGAGCGTCCCGGGATGGGGGCAAGGAACCTCAGTTCACCCGATGCGAGGGCGTACTTGATCTCGTTGGATAGGGATAGGACGCGGTTCACCTTGACGCCCGGACCGAGCTCTATCTCGAAGCGCGTAACGGTCGGTCCCGCCGTGTACCCCGTTACCGACGCGTCGACGTTGAACTCCTTGAGTGTCTCCTCCAAGATGCGCGTCGTCTCCTCGATCGAGCGCGCCGAGACCTGTTGTTCGCCGCCACTCCCGAGGAGATCGAGGGACGGGAGTTTGTAGTCGCCGGAGTCCCCGACCGGCATGGCGAGCTGGCCGGGACGCGCGGCGCGGCTCGCGCCCGTGCTTTTGCGAGCAGGTTTTTCGCTGTCTTCCTCCAGCCCCTCGGCGGGGGCCTCACCATCGCCTTCGTAGTCGACTTCGAACTCTTCCTCGGCTTCATCGACGAACTCTTCGCCGTCGATCTCGACGCGCGCCGTGAGACCGCGGAGGAACTCTGCCGTGATCGCCCATCCGACCCTCGCCCATTGGACGAGGCGGCTGAAAGGCGTGCGCGTGAGGATCATGAGTCCGACAAGGAAAAGGATCACCAAAACCGGCCAGGTGAGCCATAGGCCCGTAGCGTCGGACAGGGGCCGCGCCAGCAGTGCACCGGTGACACCCCCGCGCTGTTGCAGTTTGTCGAGAACTACCGAAAGGGGTTTATTGCCGCGGAGTACATGCACCATGCCCGCAACAGCAACGCTCGACAACAGCGCGCCCGCAACTATGCGAGAGACGTGCACCCTCGCTCTGGGGACGAGCATGAGCAGGCCCGCCGCGCCGAGTACCACGGGAAGCACCGCCGCCATCCGCCCGAGCAGTACCGTCGAGGCGAAATCGAATCCCCGCCCGACCGGGCCGGCCCCGCTCTTGTAGATCCCGAAGCCCCCGACGACCGCCGCCAGAAGGACGACGATCCCCCATGCCTCCGCGGGGGCGGTGCGGATCGTTACGAAACTCCAGCGGGCAGCGGATGCACCGGCGCGTGCAGCTCCGGCAATGACGGAGGGGCGCTTCGAGCGCCCGCGCGGCCTCCGTGACGGCGGCCTGCGCCGGGATGCGGAGGTTCGGGCGCGCGCCGGCGTCCGGGCACGTCCCGTCCCAGTCGACCGCGGGCGGCGCGCCGGTTTTGACCGGCTTTTGCCGCGGCCCCGGCTGGGTCGGCGCGTTCTAGCTGCCAATCGATCTCCCTCGGCTGGTCACAGGAATAACAACTCTAACAAGAGGTAACACGAATAACAGCAATTTTTCCTGCGG
>DASQUP010000225.1:0-32744 GCA_035641235.1 Actinomycetota bacterium | reverse complement strand
AGCATCCGGTACGCGGAGATCATCTCGGGCACGTTCTGGTGTTTCACCGACACCTTTATGTCATTGAAACCGTGTTCCTCCAGAAGGCCGATTTCGTACAGAGCACTCTCGACCAACGCCTCCGCGGTGGGCCGTCCATATTTGGCAACGAGTTTTTTGTCGAGGGATCCGGCGTTCACTCCGATTCGAATGGGGATGCCGCGGTCGCGCGCGCCGTCCGCGACCTCCTTCACGTGTTTCGGATTTCGCATGTTGCCCGGGTTCACGCGGAGACCGTGAACCCCGGCCTCCAGCGCCAGCATCGCCAACCGCACGGAGAAGTGGATGTCGGCGATGATCGGAACTCCGCCCTCCTGCACGATGAGGGCGAGCGCCTGCGCATCACCCTCATGAGGAACCGCAACGCGCACGATGTCGGCTCCCTGGGTGGCGAGTTCGTGGACCTGGATCAGCGTCGCATTGACGTCGTCGGTTTTGGTCGTCGTCATTGACTGGATCGAGATCGGCGCGTCCCCTCCGACGGCCACCGACCCGACCTTGACCTGCCTCGTCTTACGTCGTTCTTTCATCGCGAACCAGTCTATGGCCGCTGTGCCTCTGGTCGAGGCACTAGAGGGGAACGCTGATTGGGCGCGCCAGATCCAGGTAGAGGACTGCGAGGAACAGCAGCACGAAGAACGAGATCACTGCCGCGGCCACTGGGATCAGCTTGCGCAGGTCGACGCTCCTCCCCGTGATCGCTTCGTAGGCGACCACCGCCAGGTGCCCTCCGTCGAGCGGTGGGAGCGGCAGAAGGTTCATCAATCCCACGAATATGGTGAAGCCAACCACGAGTCCGATGAAGTCGAGGTAGTGACCGCTCGAAACCGTCTGCCCGGCGATCCGCCCAGCGCTGACTATTCCGAGAGGTCCCTCATCCACGGCCCGCTCGCCCGAGCCGGTCAGGGCATTCCACAGAGTTCCGTCGAAGACCATCCCGAATACCTGGCCGATTCCCTGGACGGATCTCTTCGTCACGTCCCACGTGAAGAAACTCGCGTCGGAGATTGCTCCCGGAAGCGCCTTGGTTTCAAACTCAGGCTCGGGTGACACGCCGAGGAACCCACCCGTGGTTTCGCCGGCCTCCGGGGACCGCAACTCCTCTCCGGGACCCGCGTACGCGACGACTTCTCCGTCGGCACTGAATAGAGCCTGCCCGAGTTCAACCTCCTTCTCCGTGGCTTCTCCATCCCTGTCGACCCGGAAGGTGACCGTCTCACCGGGATGCTGCTTGATGTAGCCGCTGATCTCGTTCCATTCGTCTGCGCCGCTCCCGACAATCCCAACGATGCGGTCCTCGGGCTCCAGGCCCAGGAGGCCCGCCGCTGTGGGCGAGCCGTCGATCTCGCCGGTCACAGACTCGATCACTGTGGTGGCCTCGCCGGTCGGGAACCCGATCGCCATCGCGGCGAATACGAGCAACACGAAGGCAACCACCCAGTGGGTTGCGGAACCGGCGACCAGGACGAGAGCACGCTGCCAGCGCGGCTTGTTTGTATACGAACGCGGCCGGTCCTCCGGAGCGACCTCCTCGTACGGGTTCATACCGACGATCTTCACGAAGCCGCCTAGTGGCAGCGCTTTGAATCCGTACTCAGTTTCTCCGCGACGAGTGGACCACAACGTCGGACCGAAACCCAAGAAGTACTGGGGTGTCTTGAACCCAAAGAGTTTCGCCACCAGAAAGTGGCCCGCCTCGTGGACCGCGATCACCACCTCGATCGCGAGGATGAAAAGAAGGATGCCGAGATTCAAATGCCGCTCCTATGTCTGCCGCCTTCCGGCGCACCGGGCAGTCCGAGTATTGGACCGCGGTTGTCGTCTCTGACGATGCCGGTTGGCCGACGCCGTGTATTCGTATGTCGTCTCATGATTCGCCGAGCCTGAGACCGAGCCCAGGCATCGATATCGAGCATCACGTCGAGATCGTCTGTGTCGTTACCCGCATGGGCCTCGAGCACGCTCTCTATGACTGTCGGAATGCTGGGGAACGAAATGAACCCCAGTAGAAAAGCATTGACGGCCTCCTCGTTGGCCGCGTTCAACACCGCCGGGAACGACCCTCCCTTTCGGCCGGCCTCGTAGGCCAGGCGTAAGCAAGGGAAGCGATTGTGATCGACGGGTTCGAAGGCAAGAGACGCGACCTTCTCGAGATCGATTCTCTCCACGGGGAACGGGAGCCGGTCCGGGTGTGAGAGCGCCGCCTGAATCGGGATTCTCATGTCCGTCGGCGCCGCCTGGAGAAGCATCGAACCGTCGGCGAAGACAACCACGCCGTGTACAAGGCTCTGCGGATGGACGACGACATCGATGTGGTCGTAATCCAGACCGAACAGGTAGTGGGCCTCGATGACTTCGAGTCCCTTGTTCATGAGTGTTGCCGAGTCGATGGAGATCTTGGGCCCCATCGACCACGTCGGGTGAGCGAGTGCCTCGTCGGGACTCACGTCGTCCAGCAATCGTCGTGTCCGAAAGGGCCCACCCGAGGCCGTCAGGACGATACGTTCGACCGACTCGGAGGCGCGTGCCTCGAGGCACTGGCTAATTGCAGCGTGCTCCGAATCGACCGGGACAATCGATCCGCCGCCGCGCCGGGCCGCGTCGAGGCAGATCCTCCCCCCCGCAACGAGGCTCTCCTTGTTGGCCAGGGCGAGAGTCTTGCCGGCCCCCAGCGCCGCGGCGGAGGCCCTTAGTCCCGCCGCCCCCACGATCGCGTTGAGAACCAGATCAATCTCGGGAAGCGTGGCGAGGTGGAGCGCGTAGTCCGCGCCCAGCCCGCTGTGGTCGGCGCCCGTCTGAGCGACCTGCTCGGCGAGGGCCGCTCCATCGCTCCCGGCGGCAAGGCCGACGATCCGCCAGCGGTCCGGATGCGCGAGGACAACGTCGATTGCCTGACGGCCGATCGAACCCGTCGAGCCCAGGATTGCCAGATTGGTGGGAGTGCCGGAAGTCACCGATCGATTGTCACACGGGCGCCCAGGTAGTCCTAAGCCCCGCTCAAAGGACGACGAAGCGAAGGTAAACAAGCACCGCGGGGCAACAGAAGACGATGGCGTCCAGCCGGTCGAGGAAGCCGCCGTGGCCGGGGAGCAAGTAGCCGGAGTCTTTTATGCCGAGCTCGCGTTTCACCGCGGACTCCGTCAGATCCCCGGCAGGAGCGAAAACGCTGTCGATCAGGCCAATCGCAAGCCCGTTCAGCACGCCGAGCTCGCCGATCAAAGCGCCGGAGAGCGCACCGGCACCTAGCGCGACCGCACTGCCGGCCGCGAGCCCTTCCCACGACTTTCCCGGCGAGATCGCCGGAGCAAGCTTGTGGCGCCCCCATCTCGTCCCTATGAAATAGGCCGTGACGTCGTCGCATGCGGTGATCAAGACGTGGGCGACGAGGAAGTTCATGCCCAACCGCGAATTCCCGGTCGTCGACAGGGCGAGAATCGATACCGCCGCGGCCCCTCCGCCGCCGATCCACAGCACCGACAACAACGTCCACGCGGTATCCGACCCTGGGGTCGAACCGCGGCGGGGACGAAGCATCAGGATCATCGAGCCGAATGCCGCGATCCCGGCAACCAATAGCAGCAACTCTGGGCGATCGGGCCGGAAATACGCCGCCAGCAGACCACCCAGTGCACAGAGCATCGCAAAGGGGATGACCGGACGTCGTCCGCCCGAACGCAGCGCCGCCAGCAGTTCCAGTAGCGCGAGGAGTATCACCGCCGCTGCGAGCCAGAAAAACACGTCCGGACCCAAGGCATAACCCCCGACAACGAGAAGCAGCAGAACTGCCGCGGTGGCTATTGCCTGGGGGAGATTGCGGCTCGATGCCATGATGCCGGAACCGATCGGAGCCCCGGGCTCTGCGCCGCTGGGATTGGGTTCCGCCACCTGCGTGTCCTAGACCTCGGACAGCTCTTGTTCCTTGCGCTTCAGGTTCTCATCCACGTCGTGGACGTACCTGTCGGTGAGCTTCTGAAGTTCCGACTCGGCGCCGTGCTCTTCGTCCTCCGACAAGATGTGCTCTTTTTTCATCCGCTCGAGTTCCTGCTTGGCATGGCGCCGCACGTTACGCACCGCGACGCGACCCTCCTCGGCGCGCACATGCGCGAGCTTCGTCAGTTCCTTTCGCCGCTCCTCCGTTAGCTGGGGGAATGCCAGGCGAACGACCTGACCGTCGTTGTTGGGAGTGATGCCGAGATCGGACGCAAGAATCGCCTTCTCGATGGCAGAGATTGAGTTTGGATCGTAGGGCGCGACGACAAGGAGGCGCGGCTCCGGCACCAACAAGTTTGCGAGCTGGTTGAGGGGCGTCTTTGTTCCGTAGTAATCGACTTGAACGCGGTGTAGCAATGAAGGGCTCGCGCGTCCCGACCGGATGGAGGAGAGCTCTTCGAGGTTCACCGATACGGCTTTCCTCATCTTTTCTTCGGCTTCGCTCAGAACCTCGTTCTTGTCAGTTGCCATCGAGCTCCCCCTTCTCCCGTCTCTTATGCCGGCGCGTCCGCGTGGACGAGAGTCCCGACTTCCTCACCCGCAAGCACACGCACTACATTCCCCGACTTCAGGTTGAACACGATTATCGGCAAACGATTGTCCATACACAACGAGATTGCCGTGGAGTCCATTACCTTGAGCCCGCGATTGAGGACCTCGATGTATGGCAGCGAATGAAACATTTGCGCATCGGGATTGACGAGAGGATCCGAATCGAACACGCCGTCTACGCGCGTCCCCTTGAGGATCGCATCCGCACCGATCTCGAGTGCGCGCAGAGCAGCGGTCGTATCTGTGGAGAAATACGGGTTTCCTGTACCGCCGGCGAAGATCACGACGCGCCCCTTCTCGAGGTGACGCATTGCCCGGCGCCTGATGTAGGGCTCGGCCAGCTCTTGCATCCAGATGGCCGTCTGCACTCGCGTGTCGACGCCCTCTTTTTCGAGCGCATCCTGAAGCGCCAGCCCGTTGATCACGGTCGCGAGCATCCCCATGTAATCGGCGGTCGTGCGGTCCGCGCCCTGGGCGGACGCCGACAGCCCCCGGATGATGTTCCCGCCACCCGCCACAACACCGAGCTCGGTACCCATGTTCTTTGCATCGGCGATCTGCCTGGCGAGCGAGGTAACGATGCGAGGATCGATTCCGAAGCCGTGCTGCGGATCGGCGAACGCCTCTCCCGAAAGCTTGAGAAGTATCCGCTTGTACTTGGGCTGCGCGCCCGCGCCGTTTGTTGCCATCCGGCTCAGGCCCCTTTGCCTTCACCCACTCGGATTCTGCAGAAAGAACCCACCGTGATGTTCTCCCCCATGGAGCCTTTTGCCTCTTCGATCACCTGAGCGATGGACTTCGACTTGTCCTGAATCCACTCCTGATCCATGAGCACGTTCTCTTTGTAGAAGGCCTCGAGTTTGCCCGAAACGATCTTGTCGATAACCTGCTCCGGCTTGCCCGACTCCTTCGCCTGCTTCGCATAGATGGCCGACTCTTCGTCGATGACGCTTTGAGGGACCTCCTCGCGCACCTTCCAGCTGGGGTCGGCAAAGGAGATGTGCATGGCTATGTCCTTGGCGAGGCGCTCGAACGCCTCGGTCTTTGCTACGAAATCGGTCTCACAATTGAGCTCGATCATCACGCCCAGCTTCGGCGGATAATTCGGGTCCGGCCTGTGCATGTAGGCATAGATGATGCCTTCACTCGCCGACCGCCCGGCGCGTTTTGCAGCGTCCGCGAGTCCCTTTTCGCGCAGGATGCGTTTGGCGGCCTCTACGTCTCCGCCCGCCTCTGTCAGAGCCTTCTTGCAGTCCATCATTCCGGCGCCGGTCGCGTCCCGGAGCGCCTTTACGTCGCGTGCGTTTATCTCGGCCATAACGCAGTCCTCTCCTGAATGCTGTTGTGCCCTCTACTCTTTTGTCGTCGTCTCCGCGGCACTCTCCGAGGCCGCCTCCTCCGGCTTGGCGGCGGCGGCCTGCGAATCTCCGGACGCCGATTCTTCCTCTCCCGTTGCCTTCTCGCGCTCCGCGGCCTCCTCGGCTTCGAGCTGGAGCTCCCACTCCGCCTTGGGCTGAGCGGCAGCACCGGGCAGCACGGGGGCCTCCTCGGGCTCGGGTGCTTGGGCGATCTCCGCCTCCATCGCTTCCGGTCCCCTCAAAGCCTTCCCTTCGATGACCGCATCGGCGATCACACGCGTCAGAAGAGCACCGGATCGAATCGCATCGTCGTTCCCTGGAATCCCGAAGTCCACGTCGTCGGGGTCGCAGTTCGTGTCGAGGACGGCAATGATTGGAATTCCGAGCTTCCTCGCCTCCCGGACCGCAATCTCTTCCTTTTTTGTATCGAGGATGTAGATCGCTTCGGGCAGTTTGTCGAGCTCGCGGATGCCTCCCAGGTTGCGTGCAAGTTTCTCGTATTCACGCCTCAGTCGAAGGGCTTCCTTCTTGATGAGTCCATCGACTGCGCCGCTCTCGATCATCTCCTCGAGTTCCCGCATGCGACGGATGCGATCGTGCATCGTACGGAAGTTCGTGAGCATGCCGCCCAGCCAGCGGAAATTCACGTACGGCATCCCGCAGCGCTTAGCCTGTTCCTCGAGGACATCCTGGACCTGCTTCTTCGTAGCGACGAAGAGGATGGAGCCCCCCCTCGCCACGAGATCCCGCGTGAACGTATACGAGCGCTCGATGCCCGACATCGTCTGTTGGAGATCGAGAATGTAGATGCCGTTGCGCTCCGTGAAGATGTACCGCTTCATCTTTGGATTCCAACGGCGGGTTTGATGGCCGAAGTGGACCCCGGCCTCCAGCAGCTGCCTCATCGTGACGACGGGCATGGTGATGCACCCTCCTTCGGTTTCGCCGGTCAGACTTCTGAGCCGGACCCCTCCGCCCGAGAACCCGGGTTACCGGGACCGAACCCTGGGCGCGCCAGGGAGAACGGGCGTGTGAATTTTGTGGCCCAAGGCTAACACGCCGCCCCGCAGGGGGACTCGGCGCGCCGAAGCGCTGGATCAATCCGGGTGGATCGACTCCGTGATCTTCCCCCGAAGCGCAAGGACCGCCTTGGTGTGCATCTGGCAGACACGCGACTCGGTGACCCCGAGGACCTGTCCAATCTGAGCGAGCGTCAGGCCCTCGTAGTAGTAGAGGGTTACAACGATCTTTTCCCGCTCGGGAAGCCGGTTGATGGCCTCGGTCAGAATGCCCTTCATCTCTTCGGACTCGAATGCCTCCATGGGGCTGGTGGCCCTGGTGTCCTCGAGGGTCTCCACGAGAGACAGCCGATCGCCCTTGTCGCCCTCAACGGTCATTAGTTCGTCGAGGGCCACCAGCGAAACGCTCGACAACTGCGTGTAGATGTTGTGCAGGTCGTCCATGGAGACGCCCATCTCTTCGGCGATCTCGGCGTCGGACGGCGGTCGTTTCAATTTGTTCTCGAGGTTTGTGTAGGCCTTCTCAACCTCACGCGCTTTGAAGCGAACCGAACGCGGAACCCAGTCGATCGCTCTCAACTCGTCGATGATGGCACCGCGGATCCTGCTTATTGCATAGGTCTCGAACTTGATCCCGCGCGCAGGATCATATTTATCGATTGCATCGATGAGCCCGAATATGCCGTATGAGATGAGGTCGGACTGCTCGATGTTGGCAGGAAGACCAACGGCTACACGGCCGGCCACGTACTTGACGAGCGGCGAGTAGTTCAGGATCAGTCGGTCGCGCGCCTCAGGGAGCGCTCTGGCCTTGTATTCCTCCCATGCTTGCGCTACCTCATCGAGAGCGGCCTCGGAGGACGCATCCTGCCTACGCTCGGGGATGGCTTTGCTCATACACGGCCCTCAAACGATCGGTTGAAACGTGAGTGTATATCTGCGTCGTTGCCAGGCTCTCATGTCCAAGCAGCTCCTGGACGGCGCGCAGGTCCGCCCCGCCATCCAGCAGGTGCGTCGCGAACGAATGCCTCAATGCATGAGGATTCACCGGCGCCCGACCCTCTCCTGCAAGGTACTTCGCGAGAAGTGCCCTAACACTCCGGGGGCTAAGCCGCCGGCCGCGTGAGTTCAGAAACAACACATGTGACTCGGTAACGAACTCTCGGCCCTCCATGAAACCCGAGCGCGCGTGCGACAAGTAGAAGCGGAGCGCTCTGATCGCGGGTTCTCCAATAGGAACGCGCCGTTCTTTGTTTCCCTTCCCGACGACACGTATCGTCCCATGCCGGAGGTCCACGTCTTCGAGATCCAGGCCGCACAGCTCGGCGACCCTGAGCCCGGCTCCGTACAGCAACTCGAGGACGGCTCGGTCTCGAGCTCCCACCGGGTCGTCGTCGGGCGGCAACTCGCACAGCTCTGCGGCGTCGGTGGCCTTCAGCACCCTCGGCAGAGGCCGGTCGAGTTTCGGAGTGAGCAGGTCGTCGGCGGGATTCGCAGCGATATGCCCGTGAAGCACCGCCCAGCGAAGCATCGATCGGATGGTGCTCGCCCTTCGGGCGATCGTCCGCCGCGCGTACCCCCGCTGCGATAGGTAGGCCACGTAGCGGCGCAGCCAGCGCCGGTCTATCCCGTCAAGGTCGGTGACGCCCGCACGGGCGAGCCACTCCTCGAAACCTCGCAAGTCGGCCCGGTAGGCATCCTGCGTATTCGGCGAAAGATTGCGCTCCGCCCGGATGGCGCGCAGAAAACCCTCCGAGGCATCGTTTATGGAGGTCTCCCCGGCCGGCTGGTCGCTTTTCATTGGAGTAATAAAGGATGCGTGCCTGAAGTTGCTGCTGTCAACAACCGTGCCCAATGGGGCTACTGCATCGAGAGGCCGCTCTGCGCACGAGCCGAGATGGCACCAGAGCCCAATATGGCACGGTTTCGTGCCATCTCAGCTCGAGTCCTGCTCGAATTCGATTGCGGCCGCCATTCCCCGGGCGCCGGCCTCGGTCAGGTAGTAGCCCCCGCGGTTCCGGCTTGCCAAGCCCCGCAATTCCAGTGCCGCCAGCACCACTGCGATCTTCCCGGGCGGACCTCCGGTCGCGCGCGCGATCTCGTCGACGGCCACCGGTGAATCGTCAAGCGTCCTGAGGATGTCGAGTTCGGTGGCATCGACGCGCGGCATGTCCCGCGGGGCATGACCCCGTACGGTCGCGAGGAGCTCGGGCGCTAGATCCTCGAACACATCCTCGACCGAGCGGACGAGCTGCGCTTGGGACGTCCGGATGAGCTCGTTGGGACCCGCGGCCATCGGATTCCGAATACTTCCCGGCACCGCATACACGCTCCGGTTCGCCTCCAGCGCTAGTCGCGCAGTAACCAGTGCGCCACTGGTGATAGCGCCCTCAACTACAACCACGCCCATCACAAGCCCGGCGATGATGCGGTTTCGTGCCGGAAAGTTGTATCGGTTCGGAGGTGTGCCGGGCGAATATTCCGACAGGAGCGTCCCCGAGGCCACGATCCTTGCCCTCAGCGCTCGGTTGCGCCGCGGATAGTCAACGTCGAGTCCGCAGCCGAGTACGGCGACCGTCGCACCTCCTGCGTCGAGAGTCGATGAATGACCCGCAGAGTCGATTCCAACCGCCAGTCCGGACACCACCGTTATTCCGGCCTCGGCGAACCCGCGAGCGAAACTGCGCGCCACATGGAGTCCTCCAGCGGTCGGGCGGCGAGTCCCAACAACGGCCAGGCACGGAGCGCCCGGATTGAACGGGCGGCCTGCTGCAAACAGCTCGAGCGGTGGATCGATGCCGCCGAGCTCGTCGAGCCGATCGGGCCATTCCACCGCCCCCGGCGCGATGACGCGGCTTTGGACCGTCTCGATTTTCATGCCGAGTCCACCAGAACTCGGCCGTCCGAGCGCAGTAAAAGGGCTTCTGCGAAGTGATCGTCGCTCACCTCGGCGTTGCCCTGCAGGTCTGCAATCGTCCGAGCGATCCGCCGTACCCGATCCAAACCTCGGCCCGACAGCGACAGGGTGTCGATCGCTGTGCGAAGCATGTCGCGCGCTCCGGGGGCAAGCTGAACAGTACGCTCGACCGCGCTCTTCGGAGCGCTGGCGTTGGTGATCACTCCGCTTCCGTATCGTTCTCGCTGAATGATTCGCGCAGCCGTGACGCGACCGCGGATCAATTCCGAACTCTCGCCTTGAGAGTCACCGAGAAGGTCGTTGCTTCTGGTGCGCAACATTTTGACCTGGATGTCGAAGCGATCGACAAGCGGCCCCGACAACCTGGCGCGATACAACTCGAGTTCTCTCTCGGAACACCGGCACAACATCCCGTCGTCTCCGCTGTGTCCGCACGGGCAGGGGTTCATTGCTGCGATGAGAGAGAAGCGGCAAGGATAAGAGATCACGCCGCCACTTCGTGCGATACGCACGATTCCGTCTTCGACGGGCCCTCTCAGCGCCTCCAATACGTCGCGCCTGTACAACGCGAGCTCGTCCAGGAACAGAACCCCGTTGTGAGCCAAGCTGACTTCGCCCGGGCGCGCAATGCCGCTCCCTCCGCCGATCAGTCCGGCGAGAGAAACGCCTGGGTGCGGAGAGCGAAACGGCCGCGCCGTTACCAGCGCTGCGCGCCCGGACAACATTCCGGCCACCGAGTAGATGCGGGTGACTTCGAGAGATTCCTCAGGTGTCATCTCTGGCGCGATTCCGGGCATTCGGCGCGCGAGCATCGTCTTTCCGGAACCGGGCGGCCCGATAAGAAGGAGGTTGTGCCCACCGGCCATCGCGATCTCCGCTGCACGTTTGACGTAGTCGTGGCCACAGATCTCAGACATGTCTTCGACAACGGGCAGATCGGGATCAGGAGGAGGGTCCACTTTGGGAGGAGTCCAGTCTCCGCCTAGGAAGCCGATGCACTCGCTCATGTTGGAGACGGGGACGACGTCGATGCCCTCGACGAGCGCCCCCTCGGCGGCATTGGCGGCGGGGCAGATGATCCCGCGCTGTCCTAGAGATCTGCACTCCATCGCTGCAGCGAGAACGCCACGGACCGGACGCACCGAGCCGTCGAGAGCCAGTTCGCCCAGAATCGTCCAGCCCTTGAGCGAATCCGAATCCACCTTTTCTGCGGCCGCGAGGATGCCGGCGGCGATGGGAAGGTCGAAGTGTGTGCCCTCTTTGCGCAGTGCTCCCGGCGCAAGGTTCGCGACCATCCGAACGTTCGGCCATGTGTGTCCGCTCGATTCGAGGGCGGACCGGACGCGCTGTTCGGCCTCTCGTACGGACTTCGTCGGGAGGCCCACGATGGCGAAACGCGGGACACCGGAGCCCACGAACACCTCCACTTCCACCGCAAGGGCTTCGGTGCCGACGAGGGCGACCGATGAGGCAGATGCGAGCACGGAATGGCTCCGTTCCCGGCCCCTGGTTGCGCGACGTCCGCAGGCTACAGGGAGGGTGAGACAAAAAAGGGCGCGCCGCGCCATCGGCGCCGGTGGCTTCATTCTGACCGCGCGCCTACGGGGCGGAATTGCAACACATCGCGGTCAGAACGAAACAGAACTAGCTGGGTGGCGCGCCGGTTGAGGTGCGCACGATCAATTCGGTTGGCAGCAGCACCCTGCGCTGAGGGACCGAGCGGCGCTCGATGAAAGCAAGGAGCATCTCCCCCGCCATCCGGCCCTTGTCGAAGACCGGTTGCCGGATGGTCGTAAGGCCGGCCGCCTCAGCGGCCGGGATGTCGTCGTAGCCGACTACCGACACGTCTTCGGGGACGCGCAGGCCCACATCGGCAACCGCTTCCATGGCTCCGAATGCGAGCTGATCGCTCATCGCCAGAATGGCGGCGGGAGGCCGATCAGCATCGAGCAGTGCGCGGGCCGCGCTGTATCCGGTTTCTCGCCGACTTGGTCCCGCCTCCTCGACCGGAACGTCCGCCCAGTCGAAGTCGGCGCCCTCAAGGGCGTGGCGGTATCCCCAGAGCCGCGCGGCCGAAGATCCCCAGTCGATGCGGCTCTGCCGTTCCGGGCCTGCTCGGCCTCGGTACGCGGTGGTTTGGAGGGCGTAGGCGATGACTGCGATCCTGCGATGACCCAAGCTCAGTACGTGCTCCGCAATCTTGCGCGCGCCTGCATAGTCGTCGATCCCGACAAAGGCATCCTCTGACCGGTTCGCAGATTCAACGGCGACAAGTGGGAGGCCCCGCCTCCTGACGGCCTCAACGAGTGGATCGCCCACCGGCATCGCATAGATGATGAAGCCATCAACTACCGCGTTGTTTACGACCGACACCTCGCCTGCCCCTTCGAAACTGCGCGCTATCAGGAGAAGACCGACGCCAGAATCCTCAGTAGCCGAAGCCAGGCCCTCGACGAAGCCGGTAGCCGCCGGATCTCGAAATGCATAGGCGACGGAGTCCATGAACAACAAGCCGATCACGCCCGCGCGCCCGCGGCGCAGCGTGCGAGCAGCGGGGTCGGGGCCTGAATAGCCCAGTTTTCGAGCCGTCGTGAGGATTCGGTCGCGCAGTTCGGGAGAAAGCTGGTCCGGTCGGTTGTACGCGTTTGAAACGGTGGTTCGGGACACACCCAACTTACGGGCGACCGATGCGAGGGTCGCCTTGGGTCGCTCTCGATCGCGCTTTCCGGCCATTGCCCGCACCCTATTTCCGACTGAAGCCGCCGGCGCGGTGGGGTTTTCGGACGACGAACTCACGCCGCCCATCGCACGGGCCGCCGTTCGAGGGGAGGACTTACGCGCCCGCGCGCCGCTCGGCGCGCGGTGCGTAGCCAGGATCGACGGTATCGGCGACCCGGCGAAGGGCAGTCGCCGTCACCGTGCGGGCCCGGAACGGACGGGTCCCGGACGGGGACTTCGAGGCCGGAGCCTTCGCCCCCGAGGGCAGCGCCTCCGGGAAGAGCCTGGGGCGCTCGGCACGGTAGCCGGCGCTCTCCAGCATCCTCCGCTCGGCTTCCTGCACGAACATCAAAGCCAAGGGTTCCATTCATTCCTCCTTTCGGTACGGCTTGCAGTATGGCACAGCTTTCTGAATCGATCAAGTATCTTTCACCTGGTCAAAGTGTCAGATTGACGACGGATACTCTTGACGACAAGTAAGGCCTATTCCTGGCCCGGCGTCCGCATCTCCCATATCGGAGACCACGTCTTCTTGCCGCTGTCAGTTCGCGCCGGCAGTGCGAGCCATGTCTTCTCGACGCAGCGCGCAGCCGGCCGGTGAAGCTCAGCGGGTGGCCAACCGGAGCCGATGTCTTGGAGCGTCCGGGACACCTGGTCACGTTGTGTTCGGTGACCTACCCTTGGCCCATGGGCGGAGTGACCTCTCGGGACGACAAAACGCGCGACGGGTGGACGGCTCTGTCAGAGGCCTCATGGGAGGAGGCCCGGGCCCTGTTTGAAGACGAGCTGAAGATTGGCGATTCTCCCGAAGTCTTCGAAGGCCTGAGCTGGGCGGCGTGGTGGCTGGACGATGCCCATACGGTCTTTGAGGCGCGCGAACGCGCCTACCGGCTGTACAAACAGGGCGGAGATCGTGCCGGTGCCGCCCGGATGGCTACGTGGCTAGCTGCCGATCACCTGGACTTCCACGGCGCGATGGCAGTTGCGAGCGGATGGTTGCGACGCGCCGAGCGTCTGCTCGAATCGCTCGATCCGAGCCCAGAGCATGGCTGGCTCGCGTTCCACGATGGCTACATAGCATCGATCTCAGGCGACACCGCGAAGGCGGAAGAGCTTGGGCTCCGGGCGGCTCAGGCAGGGCGGCAGTTCAATGTCCCGGATCTCGAGATGCTCGGCCTTGCCCTTCAAGGAGCGGTCCTTGTGGGGCGTGCTCAAGTCGAAATCGGAATGCGTTGCCTGGATGAGGCGACGGCCATGGCATTGGCGGGCGAGGCCAACGTTCCCATTTCGGGCGCGTGGGCGTGCTGCTTTCTCGTGACCGCATGCACTGCCGTGCACGACTACGACCGTGCCTTCGATTGGTGCGATCGCATCGATGAGTTCGCCAAGCGCTACGGAAGTCGCTTCATGTTGGCGTTCTGCCGGGCCGAGTACGGGGCAATCCACTTATGGCGAGGCCGGTGGGCGGATGCAGAAAGGCTGCTTGAGGCATCCGTGGAGGACTTCAGGTACTCGCGCCCCGCCTGGGCCGAGGCTCCGCTCGCGAGTCTCGCGGAGCTCAGGCGCCGGCAGGGCAGGCCGGAGGACGCACGACGCCTTCTGGACCTCGTTGGTCCTTCGACCGCCGCCCGCCTGTGTCGCGCCAGACTCGCCCTCGACCGCGGAGAGGCTCTGCGGGCTGTGGAGCTCGGCGAGAGGTTGCTCCGCCACATCCCCGCGGACGACAAGGTGCAGCGCGCTCCGGTGCTGGACCTACTCGTCCGAGCGCACCTGGCGAGAGGTGAACTCGACGAGGCAAAGGCGGCAACCTCCGCCCTCGAAGAGATCGAGAAGATCCTCGCCACCGGTCCACTGAGAGCGAGACGAATCCTGGCGAACGGCATGGTCGCGGCCGCCGGTGGCGACCACGAGAATGCGCGAGCGCTCCTGGAGGATGCGGTGGACGGCTTCGAGCGGGGTGGAGCTCCCTTCGAGGCCGCGCAAGCGAGGATCGAACTTACGACGAGCCTGGCCGCTCTGGGCCGCATCGAAGCGGCCGAGCGCGAGGCGGTAGCCGCGCGGGACCGCTTGGTGGAGATGGGCGCGTGCGCCGAGGCGGACAGGGTGAGTTCGTTGCTCGACGCCTTCGTCGGGCACCGTGATCAGGACGGCCCGTCTGCGATCACTCCGCGCGAGCGCGAAGTGCTGGCCCTGCTGGCAGAAGGACTTACGAATCGCCAGATTGCTGAGCAGATGGTCGTGAGCGAACACACAGTCCATCGCCACGTAACGAACATCCTTCGCAAGCTTGACCTTCCGTCCCGAACGGCCGCGGCATCACATGCCATTCGGTCCGGCCTGACGGCCGGCGTGGACCGATAGCCAGAACTGGCTAGGTCGGCCGGTACACAAGATGGCCGGTTCGGGCGAAGTCAGCTCGGGTCGTCAAATCTACGCTCGCCGACATGAACGGTCAGACTTCATCGAGCCGATTCATGGCGTCTATCGCGGCGCTCCTTCGGATCGAGGAAGTCGCAAGACGGCGCGGGGAAGTCACGGGCACGCCACCCCATGAACCGGATCCCGCACGAGGATGGAGGAGAACGATGACGGAGGTTACCGACACAGAGCGAGGGCAGGTAGCCGCTACGGCGGCCGAAGTTTACGAGGCGTTCTTTCTGCCCGCTCTGTTCGCCCAATGGGTGGGACCGCTGCTCGACGCGGCCGGCGCTACCTCGGGAGATCACGTCCTCGATGTGGGGTGCGGGACCGGAGTTGTGGCCAGGCAGGCAGTAAACCGAGTCGGAGTCAACGGACGTGTGGTCGGGGTAGATCCGAACGACGGGATGCTGGCAGTTGCTCGACGAGCCCCCGGCATTGAATGGACCAAAGGTGTTGCCGAGGATCTTCCCTTCGAAGACGACTCATTTGATGTCGTTGTGAGCCAGTTCGCGATCATGTTCTTCGAGGATCCCAAGCAGGCGTTGTCGGAGATAGGGCGCGTTCTAAAGCCGGGCGGCCGGGTGGCGATCGCGACCTGGGCCTCGCTGGCCGACACTACCGGCTATGCGGCCATGGTGGATTTGCTCGACCGCCTCTTCGGCAAAACAGCGGGAGATGCACTTAGGGCTCCGTACAACATGGGCGATCCCGCAGAGCTCGGGAACATGATGTCTGAGTTCTTCTCGAACAGCGAGGTACGTCAGTTGGACGGCACCGCGCGATTCGATTCCATCGAGGCCTGGGTTCACACGGACATCCGCGGGTGGACCCTTTCCGACATGTCCGACGACGACTACGCTCGCCTTCTGGAAGCAGCGGAGGTGGATCTCGTTCGCTTCACGGACGAGATCGGAAACGTAGCGTTTCCCGCTCCTGCGTTGATCGGAACCGGTTCCATCCAACACTGACGAGGGCCGTGGGCGGGCCGCTGTTTGAGATACGGGATTACCACTATCGCCGCGACCGCATCGATGAGTACCGGGCGTGGGCCAAGGCGGCCTCGAAGATCCTTCGTCAAAACGCGTCGAGCAGATGCTCCAACTGCACGCGGCCGCTCTCGACGGTCACCGACACGACGTCGAAGCGAATCTTCACCCGGCCCGGCCGGTTCTCCCTCAGCCATGCCCCGGCGATCCTCTTGATCCGAGCCTGCTTCCGGGCGTCCACGGCTTCGGCGGGAATGCCCCACCGCGTGGAGTTGCGCGCCTTCACCTCGCAGAAGACGAGAAGCGAACCACGGCGGGCTATGACATCGATCTCCCCACCGGCGCGCCGGAAGTTGCACGCGAGAACGTCGAATCCCCGGCGCCGGTAGAAATCCGCAGCAAGCATCTCCGCGGAACGACCAAACGAATGCCGCGTCTCCATGCGGCCACGTTAGCTAGGAGGTGCGACGAATTACTGCTCGATGCCCGGAGGGCGAGGGACCAGATCGCGTTCGGCGAGTTGTGAGAGTTCCTCGACGTTGAGATCTCTGAACGTCACGACCCGGACGTTTGACACGAAACGCGCAGGCCTGTGCATGTCCCACACCCAGGCGTCGGAGAGCTCGACCTCGAACCAAACCTTGCCGCCGACATGTTTGGTATCGACCTTCACCTCGTTCGCCAGATAGAAGCGCCGCTCGGTCTCCACGACAAACTTGAACATCGGGAGAACGTCCCGATACTCCTTGTAGAGCTGCAATTCCATCTCGGCCTCGTACTTCTCGAGGTCCTCGACGCTCATGTCATCTCCTCGTCCAGGTCCAACTCTTCATCCAGGTCCTCGCCGAGGCCCGTCCCTTGGACAAAGTCTCGCGCCATTCCGGGACCCGAGACAGGCCCCTGGTCGGGAAATCCCAGCACCCCGTAGAACGAGCGCCGGTGGATCCGGCAGGGCCCGTATTGCTTCAACGCAGCCCAATGCTCACTCGTTCCATACCCCACGTTGTGGCTGAAGCCGTACTGGGGGAACTTGCGGTGGTACCGGCGCATCGCAGCATCCCGGTGGACCTTGGCGACGATCGAGGCGGCCGCCACGCTCCGGGAGACCGCGTCCGCCTTCTTGACCCCGAGCGACGGCACTCGCATCCGCTTCAGGCGAAAGGCGTCGACCAGCACGAAATCGGGGGCGAGCTCGAGGCCCCGGAGTGCTCGCCGCAGAGCGTCGAGATTGCACCTCTGGAGGCCTCGGCGATCGATACGGTCGTGCTGCACCCGCACCACGGACACTGCCAGAGCAACCTCCTTGATGCGGGCGGCAAGTCGTTCGCGCTGGAGCTTGGTGCACAGTTTTGAATCGCGGAGCCCTTCGATCTCGGCACCGGGCGGAAGGATCACGGCAGCGGCAACGAGCGGACCTGCCAGTGCCCCCCTGCCCACCTCGTCGACTCCGGCCACTCGCTCGAAACCTGCATCCGAGAGGCGTGCTTCCAGCAGCCCGCATGCGTCAAGAACCATCGGCGTGACTCTAACCCCGGGGGGCCCGGCCTCGGGATCAATCCCCGGACCTGGGGCTAAAGGCCATCGAGGTGCGACGGGGGCCAGATCACCACAAATGCCCGGCCGATGATCTTGTTCTCCGGGACGGGTCCGAACGACCTCGAATCCGAAGAGTTCCCCCGGTTGTCCCCCATGACAAAAACGGCCCCTGCCGGAACCACGCAGGCGTTTTCGGATCTCTCCATCTCGTGGCGCTGGCAGTCCTTGCCCCCGAAGGCCTGGCTCCCGTCGTCTGCGCTTCCCCTGAGGTACGGCTCGTCGATTACCGCGCCATTGACCTCGAGCCGGCGCGGATTGCCCGTGTACCGGATCGTGTCGCCACCGACGGCCACGATGCGTTTGATGAAATCCTCCTCGCGACCGGTCGGAAGTCCCAGGAGTTCCCTCAGGAAGTTCCGAGCATCTTGGTGCCACGGCACGTCGGGGACCTCGCCGAAGACATCCTTGGCAAAAACGATAACGTCGCCCTGGTCCGGGGATCCGAACCTGTAGCTGAGCTTCTCCACCAGCACTCGGTCACCTATCCCGAGAGTCGGGAGCATCGACTCAGACGGGATGAAGAACGCCTGGGCCAGAAACGTCTTGATCACGACGGCGATGATGAATGCGAAGAAGATCAGGACCGGCAACTCGGCGAGCGAATGGGTCCACCCCCGGCGCGGCGGCTCCTTCTCGTGAGCCTTTTTCTCGGGCTCCTCGTCGTGCCAATCGGGCATTACATCTGGAACGGCAAGAGCTTCCGTGGGGCTCTCGTCTGAGGAGTCCGCCGGCGGCGCCGGCTCGACGGTGGTCACTCCCGGCTCCACGGTAGTCACTGTTGCCTGGTCGTTCTCATCCCCCAACACGGAACCGTTCCCCATCTCCATGCGGAGGCGGCGCGCAACATCGTCCTCGACGATAGAGGTGTGACCTGCGGCGGGACGACCGATCCGCTCTAGATGCCTGAGCAGTTCCTGCGAGGTCATTCCGAGTTCGCGGGCGAGTTCCTGGACCTTCGGCATATTGAAAAACCTTAAGCGCGATCAGTTTGCAAATGGACTCAATTCCGTCAATTACAGGCTTGCTCAGATTGGGCCGGCGCGGTTCAGCGGCCAGATAACCAGGATCGCCTTGCCGACGACACGGTCGACGGGAACCTGACCGAAGCTTCGGGAATCCTGCGACCCATCCCGGTTGTCCCCCATGACGAAGATCATTCCCGGTTGGACGGTCGTTGCCGCAAATGTGTATGTTGCGCTACCGTCCAGCAGATAGTCCTCGTCGAGCGGGTCTCCGTTCACCAGCACCTGCTGCCCCTGGCCTTCGACGACGTCACCCTCAACCGCGATCACACGTTTGATCAGGTCTTCTCTTCCGTCCGCGGGCATGCCGAGGAGCCCTTTGAACGCGTCCGCCAGCTCCGACATTGGCGAGCCGGTCTCTTGTGGAGGACTCGCGGCGATATCCCGTTCGAACACGACCACGTCGCCGCGCGCAGGACCTCCGAAAAGCCGTCCGACTTTCTCGACCAGCACTCGATCGCCCCTCTCGAGGGTAGGGAGCATTGAGGTGGACGGGATGTAGAACGCCTGGAGCAGGAAACTCTTGACAAGAAGAGCAATGACGACGGCCCCGACGACAACAAATGGGAACTGTCGCCACAGGAGTCGGCGCCCGGGGGCCGCAGACTCCGGGGCCGGCGGCGCGCCTGCATCGACCTCCAGAGTGATCGGCGCACCCTCGGGGGACGGTGCTGACTCAGGCTCCACGGGTCTTACGCCTGGCGCCGCTCTTTGATCTTGGTCGCCTTTTTCCCCACCCGCGACCGGAGGTAGTAGAGCTTCGCCCGCCGCACGTGCCCGTGTGTAACCACATCGATCTTCGAGATCATCGGCGAGTGGACGGGAAACGTGCGCTCCACGCCCACTCCGAAGGAGATCTTTCGTGCGGTGAACGTCTCGGACAAACGGCTGCCGCGGCGCCGGATGACGACGCCCTCGAAGATCTGCACTCGCTCCCGCTCGCCCTCCACGACCCGGACGTGGATACGGATGCTGTCCCCGGCCCGGAAGTCGGGAAGGTCGTCCCGCAGGTGCGGGCGCTCGACGACGTCGATCGTGTTCATCACAACAGCTCCTGAGTAGATCCCGTTACCTCGTAGCCCGGACGGGATTCGAACCCGTGGTCTCCGCCTTGAGAGGGCGGCGTCCTAGGCCAACTAGACTACCGGGCCAAGCACTTCCTTCTGTTTTCGACTCTGCTGGGGCGCCTGGATTCGAACCAGGACTAACGGAACCAGAATCCGCCGGGCTGCCAGGTTACCCCACGCCCCAAGGACGCGACCATCCAGGCCCGCATCAGGGGCATGGATCGGTGAGTGAGGATACCTCAGCCCTCCGAGGCTCGGGCCAGTCGCTCCAGAGTCTTGGTGCGGCCGAGGATCTCCATCGACTCGAACAACGGCGGCGACACGAGCGTCCCGGTGACCGCCGCCCGAATCGGCTGGAACGCCTTTCGGGGTTTGAGGTCGCGCGCCTCCGCCAGCCGCCGAAGGGCACCTTCGATTCCGCCGGTCGTCCATTCCGGAAGTGCATCGAGCTCCGTTCTGACGGCTGCCAAGTACTCGGCCTGGTCGCGCAGGACTCCGGCCGCCTTCTCGTCCGGCTCCACGTCGGAGAACAGAAAGCGGATCATTCCCGGCGCCTCGTCGAGCCGCTTCAACCTTTCGTTGAGCAGCGGGACCACCGACTCCAACAGGACACGGCCTTCGGAATTGTCCGCGGGAATGCCCTCTCTCACACAAAAGGGCACCAGGCGCTCGGCGAGCTCAACAGGCTTCAGTTCGCGGATGTAGTGGCCGTTGAGCCACTCGAGTTTGGCGACATCGAAGGCAGCCGGGTTGCGTCCGACCCGCTCGAGCGAGAACTTCTCGATCAGCTCGTCGCGCGAGAAGACGTTCGTCCGGTCGTCGTAGGACCATCCGAGGAGAGCGAGGTAGTTCATCATCGCCTCGGGCAGGAACCCTCGCTCCCGATAGCTCGAGACGGCGACGTCGCCCCATCTCTTTGACAGTGGCTTTCCGTCCTCGGACACGATCAACGGCAGGTGCGCGAATACGGGAACGTCGTAGACGGCCATCGCTTCACGGATCAGCAGTTGCCTCGGCGTGGCGGGGATCAGGTCTTCTCCGCGGATGATGTGCGTGATGTTCATCAATGCGTCGTCGACCGCGGCCGCGAGCATGTAGGTGGGCGAGCCATCCGACCGCTGGATGATGAAATCCGGAATTTGATTGCTGTCTGTTGTGATCGTTCCGCGCACAATGTCCTCGAAGGTGATCGTGCGTCCCCTCGGAACTTTGAATCTGACGGCAAAGGTGCGGCCCTCCGCCTCGAACGCAGTCCTTTCATCGTCCGTTAGGGTCCGGCATCGGCCGTCGTACCCGGGCGTACGCCGTTCCCCGTGGGCCTGTTCGCGCCGTTGTTCGAGTTCTTCGGGCGTGCAATAGCAGCGGTATGCGTGGCCGTCGTCGACCATCTTGCTCGCGGTGGCGGCGTAGCGCTCGAATCGTTTGCTCTGGCGATAGGGGCCGTGCTCCCCTCCCACTTCGGGACCCTCGTCCCACTCCATCCCGAGCCACCGGAAATCCTCTAGGACTGCCCGGTAGTTCTCGTCGGTTGCGCGTTTCGCGTCTGTGTCCGCGATCCTGAGCACGAACTTCCCACCCTGCTGTCTAGCGAACAGATAGTTGTACAGCGCGGAACGCGCGTTGCCGACGTGAATCGACCCACTCGGCGCCGGCTCTATCCGGGTACGAACGACCTGAGTCATGGCGCCAGACTAACGGCCCTCGTCCGGCGCCACGCTCAGTCCAGGATCACGGAAAAGTACTGAAAGATGCGCTCGCTGCCTTCGGGCCGTCCATCACCAGCGTGCACGCGGGGAGGACGGCAAAGACGGAACAGTCACCACCCCAGCCGCCAAAGATCGCGGGAAGCCCGGGCACCGCAGTAAGCACAACGGGAGTGTTGGGATCGAACTCGGCCTCGCATGTCCCCGGGCAGTCGATCGCGGGTGGCACCGACTGGACCGAACCGGGCCCCGTCACCGTTACCGTCAGCGAGAAGGCGCCCGGTTCCCCCGGGCCTTCGAACGCGACGGTCACCGATTTGTTGGAGTCCATAGTGAGCTGACAGATCGGACCCTCCGCACCGGCGCAATCGCCTCCCCACGTCGGTTGCAGCTCCGGGTCCGGCAGGAGGGTCTCGAGGACGACCGGCGCGCCGGCGGGAAAAACTCCGGTGCAAGTGTCTCCGCAGTCGATTCCGGGAGGCACGGACATCACCGTGCCGTCACCGGTGCGCTCGACGGTGAGGATGAAACCTCCGAAAGGCTGTGCACCGATACTCTGGTTGCGAGCCTGTACTCGTTTGCGGCACTTCTTGCGCCACTTCTTCCTGTTGTTCTTCCTGAGCTTGCGGCACTTCTTGTTCTGCTTAGGAAACTTCTTCGCCGACATGACGGGCTTGGATTTCGTCCGCTGGTAGGTGACAACCGGTGCGGCAAGTCCGTCCGGGAGATCGGGAAGCGATTTCTCCTCAAGCTGGATGACGATCCTTTTGCCCGACGCTTTACCGACTGCGGCAATGGTGTATTCGTCACTCACGCCGAAGGGGAACGAGCCGTCGGCATCACGCTTGTGCCGCACCCTCTTGTTGTAGAGGAGCTCGATGCCGTCGGCATAGAAGTTGCCGTCCGAGTCGCGCATCGTTGCCTGGACTATCCTCGGCGCGCGCTTCTTCTTTGCCGCTACGTACTCCGTTGTCGCGGTCGCCTCTGTTGTGTTCGTCCCGGCGTCACCTGCCGACGCTGCGGCGGTTGCGCTCGGTCCCCCAATCGCAGAGGCCACCAGGGCGAATGCGAGCACGACAGGTAGTGGGCGCGGTCTCATTCTGATTCCTCCCCCCAGGGCAACGTTCGTTTCCAAGCGAAGCAACCCGTGTCCGACGGTTGAAGAATTCGCCGGCGCGCCGAGCCTTCCTGCACATGACGCGACTTTCCGACCGCGCTCCGTTGCGAAAAATGCCCCGCCTTTCCGCGGGCAGGGTCGATTTGTGTGCAATTCGGACATCTTTAGACCGCCCCCGGGGTGGCCGATAGATGAACAGAAGCGCAATCACTACAAAGGGGAACTGCTTGAAACGCCTCATCCTGGCCGGTGGTGCGCTTTTCCTATTGGTTGGACAGCTCTCCCCTTCCGCTGCTCTCCAGACGCCGCCGCCCACTCAGGCCGGTTCCCCAGCTTCGATCGACACCTTGGAGCGGCTGCGCTCCGATTTGGAGGCCGCCCAGGAGCGCATTGCGGCGATTCAGCGGCGGGCATCGACGGTCGAGGCGCAGGTCGCCTCGGTCGACCGTCAGATAGCAAGGGTGCAGGAGGCCTTGGCCATCTCTCATCAACTGGTCACCGAGACCGGAGCCCGGCTCGCGATCATCCGCTTGGAGATCGACGAGAAGCAACGCCGCTATCGCGCTGTGGAGAACCAGGCGAGGGCGATCGCCGTCGCCCTCTACAAGAACGGCCCCGTCGACGAACTCGAGATCATCCTGAACTCGAGGGACTTCGGAGAGATGGCAGAGACCTTCCGCTACACGGCTGCCGCCGCCGACAACCGCCGCGATGTGATGACGTCACTCGAGGACCTCGAGGCCGATCTCGCAGTCGTTGAGGCGAAATACCAGGAGGAGCTCAGCAAGGCCCTTGTTGCGCAGAGCAAGAAAGAGGAGCTGGCGCAGCAACTCAAAGAATTGCGAGGCGTTCGCTTCGCAAAGCTGACCGACCTCCGCCAGAAGATCTCCTCCGAGCGCGGAGAGGCCGAAGCCCTTGCCCGCCAAAGCGATCGCATCGAGCAGCGGCTGGCCGGAAGTTACGGCTACGACGACGTCGTCGTCGGCGATCCCTCGGCCATGGGATTCATCTGGCCGCTGGAGGGAGTAGTCACGTCCGGCTTCGGTATGCGCTGGGGACGGATGCACCAGGGGCTCGACATCGACGGGGAGACAGGCGACCCGATCCGCGCCGCCAAGGCGGGGACGGTGTCAATGTCCGGGGTCGCGGGCGGCTACGGGAACATGGTGGTCGTCGACCACGGCGGCGGAGTTGCCACCCTTTACGCGCACGCCTCGCAGCTCCTCGTCACCGAGGGCCAGAGAGTTCAGCAGGGCGAGGTTGTGGCTCTTGTCGGAAGCACAGGTTTTTCTACCGGCTCGCACCTGCACTTCGAGATCCGAATCAACGGAACGCCCCAGAATCCGCTGCCGTTCCTCCCGTAACTCGCGAACTGTTCGCGCTCAATCACGGTTGCGCCCGTAGCGTCGCGAACAGTTGGGGGCTCAGTCTACGAAGTCGAGCCAGTCGTAGTACTTCTCGTCCTCGCCTTTCACTATCGAGAAGTACTTCTGCTGGATCGCCAGCGTCACCGGACCCGGATCGCCGATGTAGCGCCGGTCCACCTCGCGCACAGGAGTGACCTCCGCGGCGGTGCCCACGCAGAACATCTCCTCCGCCGTGTATAGATCGGAGCGCGTCAGAACCGCCTCCGTCACCTGCATCCCGAGGTCGTTCGCGATCTTGATCACGGAGTCGCGCGTGATGCCCGGCAGCGGTCCGGAGTGCAGCGGCGGAGTGAAGATCTCACCGTCCTTCACGATGAAGAGGTTCTCGCCGGTGGCCTCGGACAAGAAGCCGGCCGGGTTCAGCATCACCGCCTCGTCGTAGCCGCTGTTCACGGCCTCGAGCTTCGCCATCGAGGAGTTGATGTATGCGCCGGTCACCTTCGCTTGCGGCGGGATGATGTTCGGATCGTGCCTGCGCCACGAGGAGACCGTCATACGTATGCCGTGCTCGAGGGCCTCATCACCCAGATAGGCGCCCCACGACCACACTGCGATCGCAACATCAACGGGATTGTTTGCCGGATACAATCCGATCTCGCCGGACCCTCGATACGCGATCGGCCTGACATAGCAGGACCTAAGCTCATTCATCTTGATGAGCGCGTGTGTAGCGGCGATCAACTCATCGACCGTGTAGGGGATTTCCGTCAAGAAGATCTTCCCAGAGCGCTCCATACGCATGAGGTGATCGCGCAGCCGGAAGACGGCAGGGCCGTGCTGTGTTTCGTAACAGCGGATTCCCTCGAACACACCGGTCCCGTAGTGGAGGGCGTGAGTGAGGATGTGTACCGTCGCGTTCTCCCAGTCGACGAACTTCCCATTCATCCACACCTTGTCGACGGGCGTAATCGGCATTCACATCCCCTTTCTGTTGGTGCCGCCGGTCAGTCCGGCAGAACGATCAGACGAGCCTCGCGCAATTCCGCGTTGCTGACTATGTCCTTGAGTATGTCGTCTGGTATCGGTGAGTCCACCGCCAGACCCATCAGCGCCTCGCCACCCTCAGCCCGGCGCGCCACCTGCATGTTTGCGATGTTGATCCCCTTTTGGCCGAGCAGCGAGCCTACGATTCCGATGATGCCAGGGCGGTCGACGTACTTGAAGAAAGCCATGATCGGGGAGAAAGCCATGTCCAGGTCGTAGCCGAACACACGGACCAGGCGCTCGTTGTCCCTTTTGCCCACCAGGACTCCGCCGACCGACACCGGGTCCCCTTCACCCTGAGCGCTAGCCTCAATCAGGTTCACGTAGTCCAGCGATTGCGAGGACTTCGATTCCTCGACCGAGATCCCGCGCTCCGACGCCAGCAGCGGCGCGTTGACGAACGTCACGGGTTCGTGGACGACGGCCGAGAACGCCCCCTTGAGCCCGTACAAGGTGAGAGCACGTGTGTCGTGCTCGGCGATGCTTCCGTGGTACTCGAACTTCAGCCCCTGAATTCCCGATCCGGCCAGCGCCACCGCCATCCGGCCGAGCTTCTCGACCAGGTGCAGGTACGGACGAACCGCTTCCGGGATGTCGGCCCCGACGTCCAAATTGACTGCGTAAGGAACAAATTCACCCCGCAAAGCGAGCACGACCTGCTCGGCAATCGCCATTCCTGCCTTGTCCTGCGCCTCTGCCGTCGACGCGCCGAGGTGAGGCGTAACGACCACGCTTGGTTGAGAGAAAAGCGGGTGTTCGGACACCGGCTCGGTCTCGAACACGTCAACGGCGGCACCTGCAACACGCCCATCGCTCAATGCAGCGATAAGTGCGCCCTCGTCGACGAGGCCGCCGCGAGCTGTGTTCACGATCCGGATTCCGGGCTTCGCGGCCTGGAGTGCCTCCGCCCCGATGATGCCGATCGTGTCGGGGGTCCGCGGAAGGTGGATGGTGACGAAATCGGAGCGCCTGCACACCTCCTCTACCGTCGGCAGGAGCTCGACGCCCATCTGAGATGCACGATGCGGCGAGACGTATGGGTCGTAGGCGACCAGGTGCATCCCAAATGCGCTCGCCCGCTGTGCAACCAGCGTCCCGACCCGGCCGAGTCCCACGATGCCGAGCGTCTTGTCGTGGAGTTCGACCCCCTGCCACTTCTCCCGCTCCCACGACCCAGCAGTGAGCGCGGAGTGCGCTTGCGGAACGTTGCGAGACTGGGCGAGCAACAGAGCCATCGTGTGCTCCGCCGCGGAGATGATGTTCGACTGCGGCGCGTTCACAACCAGGACTCCATTCCGGGTCGCCGCGTCTACGTCGACGTTGTCGATTCCGATGCCGGCGCGCCCGACCACCTTGAGGTTCTCGGCCTTGTCCAGCACTGCAGCAGTTACTTTCGTAGCCGAGCGCACCACCAGGGCGTCGTAGGCGGGAATGGCCTCCAGGAGTTCATCGGGGGTCATGCCGAGGCGCACGTCGACCTCGGCATGCTGTTTCAAGCGCTCGATTCCCGCCGGAGCGAGCTTTTCGCTGATCAAGACCTTCATCGGGTCATGCTACCGGTGCGCCAAGGGCGTCCACCACATAGTCGATGCACCGGGTCAGCTTCGTCACGTCGTCCGGCTCGACGGATGGGTACGTTGCGATCCGGAGTTGATTGCGGCCGAGCTTCCGGTACGGCTCCGTATCTACGATGCCGTTCGCGCGCAAAGTCGATGCCATCGCACCGGCGTCGACCGCCTCCTGGAAGTCGATCGTGACGACGACCGGGCTCCTCAGCGCCGGGTCGCGGACGAACGGCTCCGCAAACTCACGGGCCTCAGCCCACTCGTACAGGATCGAGGACGACAGCGCGCTTCGTTCGGCCGCCCACGACAGGCCGCCGTTCGTCAGAATCCAATCGATCTGTTCGGCCATCAAGAAGAGGGTGGCCAGACCCGGAGTGTTGTACGTCTGGTCTTTTCGGGAGTTGTCGATGGCGACCTTGAGGTCGAGCGACGGGGGGATGGAGCGGCCGCTCGTTGCAATCCGCTCGATTCGTTCTATCGCCGCGGGGGAACACGCCGCGAGCCACAGGCCTCCGTCCGACGCGAAGCACTTCTGCGGAGAGAAGTAGTAAGCGTCGAACTCTTCGGGAACCACGAGCATGCCTCCGGCACCACTGGTTGCATCGATCGCGACTAGACCTTCACCCGGGCGGCCCAATTCAGGCGCAACACCCGTCGACGTCTCGTTTTGAATCAGCGCGTAAACGTCGACCCCGTCCGACGATTGCGCCCGCGGTGCCGAGCCGGCCTCGGACTCGATGATCTCCGGTTCCTTGAGGTGGGGGGCGGCTGTAGCCGCCGCCGCGCACTTCGCGGAGAACTCGCCGCACACGACGTGCTGGCTTTGCTCCTCGATCAGACCGAAGGCCATCGCGTCCCAAAAGACCGTTGCTCCGCCGATCCCCAGGACGATCTCGTAGCCCTCCGGCAACAGGAAGAGCTCTCGCAGCCCCTCCCGCACGCGGCCGACCATCGAGCGCACCCCCGGCCGCCGGTGGCTGGTTCCCATGTATGTGCTGCTCACGCCGCTCAGGGCGGCAACGGACTCGGGACGCACCTTCGATGGCCCCGAACCGAAGCGGCCGTCCGCCGGGAGGAGATCGGTTGGAATCCGAATCGTGTCTTGAGTCACCGTCGCGAAACCTCGCTTTGTTTGCGCCCTCTTTGTCGGACCGCGCTCATCCTCTCGCACCATCGACCTTCGGTATTTGAAGATCTCGCCGGACGAGCAGGTGTTCGGCGGTGGCCGCCGAATGAATCGCGCGGGTCCAACCACAGCCAGCGGAGGTGTGCGGGGCCCGGAGGCTGGACTGACCCTCCATATCTGAGGCCGGGCTCCCCCACCGAGCCGCCTCGCCCCGGGCCCCGACCCACTCCGCATTTGCCGAGACCGGGTCCCGCCGGAGGAGCGGCGCAGCCGCCCGGCGGGACGGTGGCATCGGGCCAGGCGAGGCAGCGGAACGAAGTGGAGCATTGCCGGGACCGGGTCGTTGGCGCAGCTATCATTCGCCCCACCGAGCAACGATCCGGAGGGCCGAGTCATTACAACGCAGCGAATCTCAACGCGTATAGGCCGCATTGCCGAGTCTGCAACGCTCGCCGTGGACGCCAAGGCAAAAGCGCTCAAAGCGGCGGGTCAGAACGTCATCGGCTTCGGCGCCGGAGAGCCCGATTTCCCCACGCCCGAGCACATCGTCGCGGCCGCCGTAGAGGCCACCCACCACACCGCGTACCACCACTACACACCCGCCGGAGGGCTACCGGAGCTGCGCGCCGCGGTCGCCCGCAAAACTCTCCGGGACTCCGGATTCGAGGTCGCGCCCGAACAGGTAATCGTTTGCAACGGAGGGAAACACGCGCTCTACAACGCAATCCTGACGACGGTCGACGACGGGGACGAGGTGCTGCTGCCGGCTCCCTACTGGGTGACGTATCCGGAAGTGATACGGCTTGCCGGCGGCACCGTCGTGGAGCTGCCGACGACGGAGGAAACCGGATTCCGCGTAAAGGTCGAGCAGCTCGAGGCCGCAACCACCGACCGAACCAAAATGCTGATCTTCGTCTCGCCCTCGAACCCCTCGGGTGCCGTTTATCCGCCCGAGGAGGTCGAAGCGATAGGGCGCTGGGCTGCCGAGAGGAGCATCTGGGTTCTCACCGACGAGATCTACGAGCACCTCGTCTATGGGGATGCCAAGTTCTCCTCGATGCCCACTTTGGTGCCGGATCTCAGGGAACGCTGCATCGTCATAAACGGAGTTGCCAAGACCTACGCGATGACGGGATGGCGCGTGGGCTGGATGATCGCTCCAAACGATGTCGTCAAAGCCGCCCTCTCGCTGCAGTCTCATTCAACGTCAAACGTCTCGAACATCGCTCAGGCTGCAGCGCTGGCCGCGGTCTCCGGCGACCTTCGAGCGGTTGAAGAGATGCGCGACGCATTCGACCGGCGGCGGATGACGATGCACAAGATGCTGAGCGAGATCCCAGGTGTCGTCTCCCAGGAGCCCGAGGGCGCGTTCTACGCGTTCCCTTCTCTCAAGGGCGTGCTGGGAAAGACGATACGCGGCACGACCGTGAACACGTCCATGGAACTCGTTGATGTCATCCTCGGAGAGGCTCAAGTGGCGATTGTTCCTGGGGAAGCGTTCGGCGCGCCGGGTTATGCGCGGCTAAGTTATGCGCTGGGCGACGATGACCTCGTCGAGGGGATCACGCGGATGGCCGACCTACTGGGCGAGGCCCGCTAACCTCGTTTGTAGTGACCGATCGCAAGCCGCCGGGTCTCGAGTTCGAGACCTGGGTAGATAAACAAATCCGTGAGGCAACCGACCGCGGCGAGTTCAGAGACCTCCCGGGCAAAGGGAAACCGATCCCCGATCTAGACGAGCCGTACGACGACGCGTGGTGGATCAAGAAGAAGCTGCGCCGGGAGAGTCTCTCGGTCCTGCCGCCCGCGGCGGCGCTCCGCAAGAAGGCCGAGGAGGCGCTCGAAAAAGCGTTGCAGGCCACAACCGAGGGCGAGGTTCGGCAGATCCTAGCGGTGATCAACGACAAGATCCTCGACGCGATCAGGAAGCCGCCGTCCGGGCCTCCCGTCGACATCGCGCCCTTCGACGTGGAGCGCATCGTCCGAGAGTGGCGCGAACGCCTTAGTCGCTAGGCGCGCCGGAGCGAGGCGAGCCGTAGAGCCGCAAGAGGCCGGCACCAGGGGCGCCGATGCGTGCGCCCCTCAGGCGTTTGACGTCTGGAACGGTGGTTGCGTCAAACCCGGTGTCCTCTCACAATGACACGGGGAGCGGCGCGGATATCTATCCCGTGGGCGAGGCTGCTCTTAAGCGGACAGGAGACATCGGCTGGACCTGCATTGGAACTTTGGTTCGGCTCTTTTGGTGGGCGCCGCCGTAGGGGCTGTCATACTTTCGGTTTACGTCTGGCCCCACCGTAACCGGGTCGCGGCCAAGGGTCTGATCGGCCTACTTGCTGTTGTCGGGCTCTGGAGCATCCTCTACGCGCTCGAGATCGCGGCCTGGGATGAGGCTTACAGAAATCTGTGGGGCAATCTCAAGTACCTGGGCGTGAACCTCCTGCCCATTGCCTACGTCGCCTTCGTCTGGGAGTACACGGGGCGCGGGCGGCGGATCTCGGGAAAAGTTCTCACCTATCTGGCGATTGAGCCGGCCGTCGTCCTGGTGTTGCTCGCGATACCTGCGACCCACGATTGGATCCGGTACTACATACCGAGCGATCCCCCCGACCCATATCCGGTCGTCGGGGCCGGCGGATTGTTTTGGGTACACATCGTCTACACCTACGGCCTCCTTGCGTGGGCGACCCTTCTACTGATGTCGTCACTCGTGAAGGTTTCTCGCTACCACAGGACGGCCGTGACGGCGCTTTTAGCGGCGGTGAGCCTGCCGTGGGTGGCCAACATCCTGTACAACTTCGTCGTCCGGCCGTTCGACCGCTTTGATGCGACACCTGTTGTGTTCGTCGTGACGGGAGGGGTTCTCGTCTGGGGGGTATTCAGGTTCGGCCTGTTCGGCCTGTCCCCGCTGGCCCGGGATGCGATCGTGGAGTCGATGAACGACGCGGCAATCGTGATCGATGCCCAAGACCGCGTCATCGATGTGAACGGAGCGGCGCGCGAGATCTTCGGCCATCCGGAGCCCGACATCGTCGGCACGCAATTGAGCCGCTTCGTGCCACTCCACGAAGACCGCGACCTGGTGACGCTGGGTTCGTCCGGGAGAGAAAGGACCTTCGAAGTGCTGCACTCTCCTCTACAGGACCGAGAAGGCGGTGAGGTCGGCCGGCTGGTAACCCTGCGTGATGTGACGGACCGACTCCAGACAGAGGAGGCTTTGCAGAGGGCCGAAGCTCAGTATCGGACGCTGGTGGACGGCCTCCCGGCGGTTGTCTACACCGCGGGATTCGGACGCGGCGCGCCGTGGCAGTTCGTGAGCCGCCAGATCGAGCAGATGCTCGGCTACTCCGTCGAGGAGTGGAACCGCGACCGACTGTGGTATTCGAAGATCCACCCCGAGGATCGACAAAGGGTTCTGGACGAGGAACACTTCGACCTCACGAGGACCGACACCGACACGACGGCGAGCGAATACAGGTTGATTGCGAAGAACGGTCGGGTCGTGTGGGTCCGGGACGAGTCAACAGTGGTTCGAGACGAGAACGGGAAGCCGCTCCACTACCAGGGCGTGATATTCGACATCAGCGAGCGCAAGGCCTTTGAAGAGCAGCTTGAGCACTCGGCTTTCCACGACCCACTCACGGACCTGGCCAACCGGGTTCTGTTCAAGGATCGCGTTGCTCATGCGCTGGATCGGCTGGATCGGCACGACCGCGGTATCGCCGTCGTCTTCATCGACCTGGACGACTTCAAGACGATCAACGACAGCCTGGGACATGCCGCGGGGGATACCGTCCTGAAGGAAGTCGCACGGCGGCTCAACTCGTCGCTCAGGCCGGTGGATACTGCGGCCCGTTTCGGTGGGGATGAGTTTGGAGTGTTGGTCGAGGACATCGTCGTACGGGACTCGGTCAAAGAAGTCGCACTTCGCATCCAAGACGCACTTCGTGCACCGATGATCGTGGCGGGCAGAGATCTCGTTGTGAGAGCGAGTCTGGGGATCGCCTTTGCGGATCCTGGTCACTCGGGCCCCAAGGACGCGGACGAGCTGATCCGCAACGCGGACATGGCGATGTACACGGCCAAACGCGAGGGCCAGGACCGGCTCAGATTGTTCGAACCAGAGATGCACGAGGTCGCCCTGAATCGACTGGAACTCAGAGTCGATCTCGAGAAAGCACCCGAGCGCTCGGAATTGGAGCTTCACTATCAGCCCGTTGTGGAGTTGGACACCGGCCGCATCGCGGGCATCGAGGCCCTACTGAGGTGGAAGAGTAGGCGACACGGAATGGTGACCCCAGACCGCTTCATCCCCCTGGCCGAAGAGTCTGGATTGATCGGGCCCATCGGAAAGTGGGTTATCGACGAGGTTTGCGAACAAGCGAAGCAGCTTCAATCTCACGCGAGCGAGGTGCCCAAGCTTCACATCAACATCTCCGCCGCCCAGCTTCACTCGTCCGATCTCTACAGGCATGTAGCACACGCGCTGGAGAGGTGCGGAGTCCCGGCCGAGAGGCTGGTTCTCGAGATCACCGAAAGCGTGCTCGTCCGGAACCTGGAACTGTCGAAACTTGCCCTCGACAAGCTCAAGAAACTGGGCGTCGAGATTGCTCTGGACGATTTTGGATTGGGCTACTCCTCGCTCGTCTACCTGAGCAGGTTCCCAGTGGACATGCTCAAGATCGACCGATCGTTCGTCGCCCTTTTGGACGACGACGAAGACAGCGCGCTGACGAATGCGCTGTTGAGCTTCGGTGAAGCAATGGGCCTCGTCACCATCGCGGAGGGCATCGAAACCACGGCCCAGCTCGACCGCCTACGTGAGATGGGCTGTCGCCTAGGCCAGGGTCACCGCTTCTCACCACCCCTGGAGAAGGAAGAGACGATATCCCTGCTCAAGGAGCCGCTTGCCCTAACGACGAGATGGCCTCGGCCCGTACTCAAGCTCGGCAAACACACCTGAGTGGTCGGACGGATGCAGACCTGACGGCGTCAGATCGCTGTCCTCTTCGCCCAACAGATCCGCCCACGTTGCCGTGAATCCGCCCCCCTTGAACAGGATTAAATCGATGCGATGGTCGAGGACGCCACTTACGAGGTCGCTGTTCCAGCAGCATCCATTTCCCGGATCGTCGGGCCG
>DASQUP010000224.1:0-6013 GCA_035641235.1 Actinomycetota bacterium | reverse complement strand
GGCGATGGAGATGCGTTGCCGCTGCCCGCCCGAGAACTGATGAGGGTAGCGATAGAGATGCTGCTCGCCCAACCCGACGCTCTCGAGCAGTTCGATCACGCGCTCGTTGAGTGCACTCCCGAACGCCTCCCGGTAGACCCTCAAGGGACGTCCGACGATGTCCTTTACGAGTTGGCGTGGGTTCAGTGATGAGAACGCGTCCTGGAACACCACCTGACAGTTGCGTCGATAATCCTTCCACCGTTCTTTGGGCATGGCCCCGATGAGGTAGGCCGCCTCGAGCTCCTTGAGCTCGCGATCATGTGCATCCGTCCGCGCCGATTCGGGGACCTGCAGCAAACCATCGAGCCGTCGGTGCGCGCCGTCGTCGAGGCCGAAGTAGACGCCACCTTCAGTTGGCGAGAGCAGTCCGCTGATACAGCGTCCGAGCGTGGTTTTCCCGCACCCGCTCTCCCCGACGAGCCCAACGGTCTCTCCTCGTCGCACGTCGAAGCTGACGCCGTCCACCGCGCGGACATGACCGGTCACCCGCTGAAGCACCCCCTCCTTTATGGGGAAATGCTTGCGCAGGCCACGCACGGAAACGACGAAGGGGCTGGGAGCCACCTCCGTCTGTGCGGTCGCTTGCGGGAGTGCCGTCAATCCCCCTCCTCCCGCCAAGTTGGCATCAGCTCTGCGGCCACACCGATCTGGCCGGGCGAATCGTAGAGAAAGCATGCCGCGCGATGGTCCTCCGCCCTCCGTTCGAGCAACTCCGGCTCCACCGCCGAGCACACCGGACCCGCATTCGGACAACGGGTATGGAACCTGCACGACGCGGTTGGAGAGATGAACTCTGGGACCACGCCCTCGATCGCGGCGAGTTCGCCGCGCCGATGGTCACGCGACGGGATCGCTGCCAGCAAGGCTCTGGTGTAGGGATGCAGCGGCTCCTGAAAGAGCTGCGCGGTCGTGGCGGTCTCGGCGATTTTTCCGCCGTACATGACCGCAACTCGATCACTTATCCGTCGAACGAGAGACAGATCATGACTGATGTAGAGGACCGCCGTGTGACGGCGATCCTGCAGTTCGTCGATGAGATCGAGGATCCGTGCCTGGATCGTCACATCCAGGGCCGTTGTTGGTTCGTCCGCTATCAAGAGATCCGGGTCGCAAGCGAGCGCCTGCGCGATCATCACGCGCTGCTTCATGCCTCCCGACAGTTCGTGCGGGTAGCTGTTCATCACCTTGCGTGGGTTGGGGATCCGGGTTGCCTTCAACGCGTCGGCGATGCGGTCGTCGACCTCCCTTTGTAAACGTCCGTGTCGCGACCGGAAGGGGGGCAAACTCAGCATCCGCCTCTCAGCGAAGCGCGAACGCCCCCGCGCGTCTCGGGTGAGAAGGATGCCGGCCCCAGAGCCCGTTGCGCTCTTGATGCCGGCGTGCTCCAGCAACTCACGTGAGCGATGTTCGGCGAAGACTTCGGCGAGTTGCTGCCGTACCGACAACGCGGGATTGAGGGCTTTGGCGGGATCTTGGAAGATCATCGCAATGCGATTGCCCCGGATGCTTCGCAGGTGACCGGGCGCGAGACGCAACAGGTCAAGGGTCTCTCGTCCGGAGCGTCCGCACGCCTCGCACCCGACGCCTGCGCAGGCAGGACACTGGGTCGCTACCCTCCCGATCCCGCCGCACGTCGAGCAACCCGCACCCGAGCAAACGACGCATACCGTCCGCGGCCGGAACAGTATTCGTCCGCGTGCGTATCTGCCGGGCGGCACAGGCACAAGCCGGAGCAGGGAGCGTGCGGTGACACTCTTACCCGAGCCGGTCTCGCCCACGAGGCCCAGGGTTTCTCCTTCCGCGATGTCGAGGCTGACACCATCGACCGCGTGAGCGATCCCGCGCTTCGAATGGAAGTGAACGGCCAGGTCGTCGATCGATATCAACGGCGTTCCGGACCCGGTCCCACGGCCCGTGACCGTCACCGTGCCACCGGGGGAGGGAGCCTCGAAGTCGGCGTATCTTGCACTCAACGCCGTTCCGTTCTGGGATCGAGAACGTCGCGCAGGCCATCGCCAACGAGGTTGAATGCCAGAGCCCAGAGGAAGACCATCGCGCCGGAGAACGTCGCGACCCACCACCTGCCGGCGACGATTCCGGATTGCCCCTCGCTCACGAGGTTGCCCCACTCGGCGAGTCCGGCTTCGGCGAGGCCGATGAAGCTCAATGTGGCGCCGATCAGCACCACGTGCCCCATGTCCAGTGTCGCCTGGACCACCACCGGTGTAATCGAGTTGGGCAGCACATCCTTGAGATAGATGCGCCACCGCGAGTCGCCCATTACCCTGGCCGCGTCGACGTACTCGTTTTGTTTGACGTGAATTATCTGGCCCCGAACTATGCGCGCGTATTTCACCCAGAAAACCACGGCGAGAGCGAGGATGATGTTGCTGAATGCCGGTCCGAGCGTTGCCGCGATGGCCAAGGCGAAGATCAATTCGGGTACCGACAGGAATACGTCGACGAGTCGCATGAGCGCGGAATCCCATCGCCCCCCGAGGAATCCGGCAAGGCTCCCGATGGCGAGGCCGATCACCACGGTGATGCCCACGACGATCACAGACAATCGCAGTGAGTTGCGCGCGCCCCATACCACGCCGTACAGAACGTCCCCGCCCGTCGGAGTGGTTCCGAGGAGGTGTCCGTCGGTGCCGGGCGGCGCATTGACGGCGCTGAAGTCGCGCGGCATCTGATAGACGTTCGGAACGTTCGGCTCGATGATGAGAGGGGCGAAGATGGCCATCAACATGAGTGCGGCGACGATCGTTCCACCCACGAGCGTGGTCGGGTTCCTTAACGCATCGGTGGCGATCTCCCGCATGCGTCCGAGGCGGGTAGCCAGCGCGCGGAGACGCCATCCGTAAACTCGAGTTCGGACCGAAGTCGTGGCCATCCCCGTTATCCTCCGAGCACCACGCGGCGATCGAGGTACGCGTAGGCGACGTCGACAATGAGGTTGACGATCAGAAAGATGACGCTTGTCACGAGCACATACGCCATGATGGTCGCCTGATCTCCCTGCAACACTGCGTCGGTCATCCATCGCCCGAGGCCCGGCCAGTTGAAGATCAGCTCCACGACGACCGTCCCCTGGAGCAGGAATCCCCACGTCAGGCCGATGACTGTCACGGTTGGGATCAGGGCGTTGCGGCGTGCGTGTCTCCGGATGACGAGCCGTTCGGGAAGCCCCTTCGCCCGCGCCGCGTCGACGTAGTCCTCACCTAACTCCTCGACCAGAGAGGACCGCATCATCCGGGTGATGATCGCCGTGCTTCCATATCCCATCGTGATCGCGGGCAGGGCAAGGTGCCGCAGCGCGTCGAGCAGCGCGCCCCAGTCGAAGTTGAGGAGGGAGTCGATCGTGTACACCCCAGTTGGATGGCCGATCCTCGAGTAGATCTCGGGATCGGCGCGACCCAGTGGAGCCCATCCGAGGACGAGATAGAAGACAATGAGAAGCAGCAGCCCGAACCAGAAGATCGGGATGCTGGCGCCGCTGATCGCCAGAACCCTGGTCAGGTGATCTCCCAGGCGATTGCGGCGCGCTCCGCCAAACGTTCCCAGTCCCAGGCCGAGAAACACCGCCACGAGCGCGGCGAGCACTGCGAGCTCCATCGTCGCCGTGAACTTCGGCGCGATCAACGAGGACACGGGCGCCGCGGATACTCCCGACCAGCCGAGGTCCCCGCGAACCACCCCCCCGAGCCACGCGACATACTGTTCGGGCAGCGACTCGTCGAGGCCATAGCGCTCCTCGATCTGTGCAATCTCCTGCGGGCTCATCTCGTGTTCGATGTAGATGCCGATCGGCGAGCCGCCGACGCGCGACAGCCCGAAAACCAGCACCGACACGCCGAGCATGAGCAGCGGCAACGCCAGCAGACGCCGGATGATGTACTGGCGCACCTGCATGTTGTTCCGCTATCCTCGCTCGCCCTGGCTCGCGGTCAGGTCCTCAGCCCTTGTCGTAATACGCCCAGCGCAGCGTCTTCCACAGTGGGTTGTATACGAATCCCTCCACCCATGAACGATACGCCTGCGCGTTCACCTCCTGAGCCGGGTAAATCCACATGGGATCCTCGTATAGGAGGCTCAGCAATTCACCGTAGATCTGCTCTCGTTCTTCGATGTCGGTCGTCGCGAAACCGGCGTCGATGAGCTCGGCGATCTGGTCTGGGTCCTCGTAACCGTTACGGAATCCGAGTCGCGATCCCCATTCGCCATCCGGATGCATGTACGTGTCCATGTAGAAGTGCGGATCGACAAAGGGATCGGCGTTTTTGATCCACATCGCGAACTCGAAGGGATCGGCGCCGTGAGCCCTGTCGAACTGGCTCTCGGATACGGTCAGCACGTTCACCCGGAAATTCGGGTTGAGCCCTTCGAGACTGTCCTTGAGAATCAGACCGATCGGTTCGAAAGCGGGATTGTCCTCCACCAGAATCGACACCGTGAAACCTTCGTCCCACCACCCGGCCTCGCGGAGCAGCTCCTCGGCGCGTTCGAGATCCTGCTCGTAGACCGGCGCCTCGGGGTCGTAGCCCAGGATCGACGGCGGCAGATAGGTCGCCGGCTCACCCAGCCCCTCGAGGATGCCGCTGATGAACGCGTCGTAATCAAACGCGAAGTTGAATGCCTGCCGGACGCGCCGGTCGTGGAAGAAGTCGGTCGGGATCGTATCCCTGTCGGGGAGAGCACCTTCCGGGATGTTGAGGTTGAACGCGACCTGGAACGGCTCGAGCAGCAGGCCTCCGGTATCGAGGACCACTCCGTCGGTGTTTTCCAGCTCGGACTTGAACGTCGGTTGGAACTGGATCGCGTCGTAGTCGCCCGCGCGCAGCCCCAGCACGATCGCGCTCTCCTCGGGAACGTTCTGCCACCGTGCATCGAGCTTTGCAGGCTCTCCCCAATAGTCCTCGAAGATCTCGAAGCTAAGTTGCTCGTTGCGTTCCCACGATACGAAGCTGTATGGACCCGTGCCGACCATGTTCGCGTCCATGAAGGCGTTGGGCTGTCCGGCGGCTACTCCGCCGTTCGCTTCGACCGCCTCCATGCTGACGATGGCCGCGGGGATCGAGTAGACGACCGACGTCAGGAATGCTGCGTTGGGCTCCTGCAGCGTGACCTCGAACGTCATCTCATCGACGGCGCTCGTCTCTGCGACCGTGTCGTTGAGCACCGATGCCTGTCCCTCGGGGAGATCCATCTCCATCGCGCGATCCCATGAGTACTTGACGACCTCCGCGGTCAGTTCGGAGCCGTCATGGAACGTCACGCCCTCGCGGAGCGGGAACGTGTAGGTCAGACCGTCGTCGGAGATCAATCCGTTTTCTTCCGACGGCACTTCGCTCGCGAGGCCGGGTATCGGCTCCGGTCCGTCCGGTCCGATGTCGACGAGGAATTCGTAGACCTGGATGATCGCCTGTTCTCCGTATTCCCCGAGCGCGGCCCGTGCCGGGTCGAGCGTGATCGGCTCGCCGTCCAAGGCGTGCACGAACACTCCGGCGTTCTGAACCTCTTCGCCGTTCCCGTCGCCGTCGCCGCCGCCGACGTCGCCGGTCTCGGTTGCTTCGCACGCGGCCAGCAGAAGAACTGCACTTGCCAGAAGGGCGAGGCTCCTCAGCCGGCCCGGGGATCTCAATCCTGCCCCGCCCGCGCTTGTGATGGCCCCCACAACTGATCGCATCTCCGGCCTCCCGTACTCCACCCGTCTCCCCCGGTTGAAAGCGCGCCTGGTGGTTGACTTGACGCGCCTGCCTGGCGAGTCTAGGGGCCGTGCTTTACTTATGCAAACGTTTGCCGTTTCGAGCCGCCCCGGCGGGCAAGCCGACCCCGACGACACCCGCCGGCCGACATTTCGGGAGGAATTGATGGCACCGGCCGACCTCGCCGGCGTGGGACAGCGCCTCGACGAGAGAGAGACATTCACGAACATCGCAGACACGGGGTGGCATCACGACGCGGTCTACGA